>JACXUQ010000028.1 GCA_014763835.1 Thiotrichales bacterium | reverse complement strand
GCTTGGACGGCTGTGGATTAGTTAATGCATTTGCTCAACTTAGAACTTGGCAGAAACTTTTGCCCACACATTGCGGCCGGGTTCATAGGTTTTGTATACGTCACCGGTTGCTGCATCAAAGCGGTTTAGGTGGCGAACGTAAGCATGGTCGAACAGGTTGTCGATGCCGGCTGACAGGGTAAAGGTTTTGTTTACATGATAGCCACCGTACAGATCAACAGTACTCCATCCGGCCGTTTCTTGTTCACCATAGGCATCATCTACCGCTTTCTGCTCGCTCGCTAGATTGACACGTGTTCCAGCATAGAGGTCGTTAGTATTGTATTCGGCAAATACCGTTCCGGATAGGGGGTTGATATTGACCAGGTCTGTATTGTCAGTGGTGTTGAAGCCGCGTGTACAGGCCGCAGTCACCCCCGCTTTAACTTGATTGCTTATCTGCAGGCTGGATTCTAGCTCCCAGCCGTAAATCACCGCATCAATGTTCTTGTACAGGTTGTTCATACCCGATTTATAAGGAGTGATATAGTCCTCTACCGCATCATAAAATGCCGACACATTCCAGCTATATGAATTGGTTGTTTGACCGATTCCTGCATCCACCTGTGTATGTTTTTCAGGATTAAGATCAGGATTACCCACCCAGGCGCCACCCATGCCGTTCTTTGCAATGAATCGTTCAGTCGCATCTGCCGTGCGCGTAGAGCGGCTTAGGCCGACAAAACTGTTCATACCATTGTTATAGGCTCGTTCATAGCGCGCCAAAGCATTCCAGTTTCCTTCATTGATTTTGGTGTCGCCTGAATAATCGGCATTCAGGTTGTTGTAAAGTGTCGCAGGAGCTGGATTCGCGCCATAAGCTAAAGTCGCTTCACGCGCCTCAGCAGTTACCTGGTCATAACGCAATCCCAAAATCACTTTTTGATTATCTCTAAATAGTGATGTGCTTTCTGCAAAAACACTGTTTTGCGTCGTTAGGACGTCAGGCCACATTTCATACAAGTTTTTTCCCATCGTAATGTTAGACAGGGTGGCGTTTTTGACTTCACTTTGCAAAATCACACCATAATCCAACTGGGTGTGACCGAATTGACTTGTCAGTTTGATTTTGCCGCCCGTTGTTTCTGTGTCTGATACCGTTTCCATTTTGGTGCCTGTATTTGGGCGCAGATCAAAGTTGTTCATCACATGGTCAACAGTGGATTGATACACTTCGACTTCCAGACCTTGCAGGTTTTTGGCCAGATTTTTGCCTTTGTAGCTTAAGCGCTTGATTTCACCTTCGGAGAGAGGCGCATCCATGCGAGCATCCTGGTAAAGCGCATCTTCGGTGCGGCTTTTCTCGTAGGAGAATTTGAATTCGTTATTGGCATCCGGGCGATAGCCTAGATCAATGTGGCCTTGTTGGGTTTCGTAGCTTGAGCGGACTTCATCACCGTTGCCGTCTTCGTAGTTGTCGGCGGATTTTTTGGCGCCTTGCAGCACCACATACAGTTTATCGCTGCCTGCCGCGACTTTGGCGTTCACATCGTGATTGATACCGTTGCTGCCAGTGGCAGCAGTGATCTCGCCTTGAATGTTTTTGCCGTCCTCAAAAACCGGGGCAGTGCGTTCAAAAATAACCGTGCCGCCGGTACCGCCCGCGCCGTATTGGACGGATTGTATGCCTTTAACCACGGTAACGCTGTCGTAGCTGCCGATTTCTGCGTAAGAGGTGGGCGGATCCATCCGGTTAGGACAGCCGCCGGCGATTTCGGCACCGTCCAGAATCACGTTGATTTGGGTGTTTTGTTGACCGCGAATGTTAACATCCAAACCGTGACCGCCCATGCGTGACGCATCTACACCATTAAACTGGCGCAAGATCTGGCCGGTTTCTGTATTACCCGTCTGTTCCAGCGTTTCGGTATTTTGCGTTTCAACATTCGCTTCTTTGTTTTCAACAATTTCTACAGGTGCGATTTCAGTTGCAAATACGGCCGTTGGTGTAGCCAAGGTGGTCAGAATGGCAAGAGCTAGCTTATTGCGCTGGAACATGTCGGATCCTTTAATGGTTCATTATTTGGTTAATTCAGGAATGGGCGTATTCTATGCATTTTTAAGTATCGCCAGATTTGAGAGAGTTTTAAGGGTTGATGAAGAGTGTTGCGCAATCCTGCCTGAATGATTGAGGAAGGCTTGATGCCATGCGCCCAAATAAGTTTTGTGACAAAAGTCGCAAGATTCTTCTGCAGCGGACATCGGCAGCTTCCTTAAGGTCAGGAGTGATATAATGAGCGCCAATTTAAGTCATCCGCATTGAAAGGGAAGTGGAATGCCAGAAGAGATATTGCGCCGCGTGCTCACTGTGCCGGTTTACGACATCGCCGATGAAACGCCTTTGGAGGTGGCGCCTTTGTTGTCAAAACGGTTGCAGAACAAGGTGTGGTTAAAGCGCGAGGATTTGCAGCCGGTGTTTTCCTTCAAACTGCGCGGCGCCTACAACCGCATGGTGCACTTGACGGACGAACAGAAGAGCGCCGGCGTCATCGCCGCTTCGGCCGGCAACCATGCACAGGGTGTGGCGCTTTCGGCGAGCAAGATGGGCATTAAGGCGACGATTGTGATGCCGCGCACCACGCCGCCGATCAAGGTCAATGCGGTCAAGAACCTCGGCGGTCATGTCGAGCTGCACGGCGATACTTATGATGAGGCTTCGCGTTTTGCCAAGCAACTGGCGGAACAGCAACGCCTGACCTTTATTCATCCTTATGACGATGTGGATGTGATTGCCGGACAGGGGACGATTGCCCTGGAAATGCTGCGTCAGCACAGCAAGCCGTTTGACGTGATTTTTGTGGCGGTAGGCGGCGGTGGTTTGATTTCCGGCATTGCGTCGGTCATCAAACAGGTGTCGCCGAAAACCCGCGTGATCGGCGTTGAGCCGGAAGATGCGGCCTGTATGACACGTGCGCTTGAAGCCGGCGAGCGTGTGGTGTTGGATCAGGTCGGGATTTTTGCCGACGGTGTAGCCGTGGCACAGGTCGGCGAGATTCCGTTTCGCATTGCACAGCGCTGTGTCGACGAGATGATTACCGTCGATACCGATGAAATCTGTGCCGCCATCAAGGATATTTTTGAGGATACCCGTGCGATTGCCGAGCCGGCGGGGGCGGTGGCCTTGGCCGGAATGAAGAAGTTTGTCGAGCAGTACAGCGTAGCCGGTCTGGAGATGGCGGCGATTGTCAGCGGTGCCAATATGAACTTTGACCGTTTGCGCCATATTTCGGAGCGTACTGAGCTGGGCGAGAAGCGCGAGGCGATTTTTGCGGTGACCATCAAGGAGGAGCCGGGCAGTTTCAAACAGTTCTGCGAACTGCTGGGCGGCCGCCGTGCAATCACCGAGTTCAACTACCGTTATGCCGATGCGCAAAAGGCGGTGGTGTTTGTGGGGGTGCGTACCGAAGGCGGGCGCGCCGAAAGACAGGGGATTTTGCAAAGCCTGAAACAGGCCGGCTATGAAGCGCAGGATATGTCCGATAACGAAATGGCCAAGCTGCATCTGCGTTATATGGTCGGCGGTCACGCACAGGGGATTCAAAACGAACTGCTGTACCGTTTCGAGTTTCCGGAAAGGCCGGGGGCGTTATTGCAGTTTTTAACGCAGATGAGTGAGGAGTGGAATATCAGTCTGTTCCATTACCGCAATCACGGTGCCGCTTATGGTCGTGTGCTGGTGGGTGTGCAGGTGCCGCCGGAACAGAGTGCCGATTTTGAGCACTATCTGCAGAATCTGGGTTATCCCTATGTGAACGAGCAGGAAAATGCGGGTTATCAGCTGTTTTTGCGTCCAACCGAATAAAACGCGAAAGGCAAAAAAACGGGGTTGAAAAACTGAACAGGCCAGGTAGAAATCATTTCCTACCCGGCCTGTTCAGTTTTTAGCGGCGGATTTTAACGCACGAATCGACCGCAGATCTGTTCACCCGCCTGAGTGTTATCGGTTGTTGCCTCCGGCAATGGCGGCATAAAGCCATGTTCACGCAGTTTTGCTCCGCAGGCCTGGATCTGCTGATAAACGGTTGAGGCTTCAACGGTGTGTTTGAAGGCCCGGGCGGCGTGCTGCGCCTCGTCGGTCTTGCCGGCCTGACACAGAGCGTCGAGTTGGTTTTGCAGGTGGTTAAGGGTTTGGTCATATTGAAGCACGGCCATTTCGTCGATTTGCGTCAGACATTCCTGCATCTGGTTATATTCGATGGCCCACTCTTTCATTTGCGGTTTGCTGAAATCGGTGGTTTCGACGGCTAATGCCGAGAGTGGTGCAATACTGATCACAGCGGCAGCAAGCGCTGGCATGCAGGCTTTAAAAGGCGTTTTCAATGTCGGGTTTCCAGTAAAAGTGAAGCGAGTCACCAAACTCTTATTAATTGAGTGAGTGGTACAGTCGCTATCTAAGTTAGTCGGCTAATAAGTCCAGCTGTTTGTCATCTTTCTGGTCCTGGTTGATACGGCTCGCGGTCGGCCCCTGCTGATTGCGGTATTTGGCATCAGAACGCTTGTTATAGGGTTTGGCCGACGCACTCGACAGGGTTTCGAAATTGATCGCGCAAATATCCATGCCCGGACGCAAGGCCAGCGGCAATTTACCGCTGTTGAAAATTTCCAGTACGATCTGTCCGTGCCAGCCCGGATCGATGCGGTGGGCGGTAACATGCACCATCAAGCCCAAACGCGCCAGACTGGAACGTCCGTCGAGCCAGCCGACCAGATCATCTGGAATGGTGACCGACTCGTAAGTGGCGGCCAGCGCCAGTTCTCCGGGGTGCAGGAAAAACGCCTCGCCTTCGCCGATAATGATTTCGTCGCCCATCACCGTATCCATAATGCGCTGCACTTCATCACGCGGGCCGCTTAGATCAATATAGGGGGCGGTGTGGTCGTTGAAGACGCGGAAACGGTTGTCGAGGCGCAAATCGACGCTGATGCCCTTGATCTTTTCGGAGGCGGGTTGCGGTTCGATGGCAATTTTGCCGACCTTAAGATGTTGAATAATGTCGCGGTCGCTTAGTTTCATAACAGTTCGGGCAGTTCTTCTAGTACTAAAATAATGGTTTTGTCAGCCTCGGTATTATAAACCTCAATCTTGGCGGGAAAGAAGCTGTATTCCGGTAATAGCCATACTTTTACCTTGGCTTTGCTGGTGGCAAAGCTATAGGCTTCGGCCGGATAGCTGGTTTCAAAGTCGGCCAGCGTGACCTCTTTAACCTCGTTAACCAAGGTGGGGGCGATGGCTTCCTGGCCGTGCGTGTCCTGCAGGTAAAAGTTGTTCAGCGGCTCCTTGTTGAGCCGGGCAAACTGCAAAGCGTAGGCAATCGAGGCCATGTCGTAGAGTTTGTCCTGCAGCGGCCAGCTCCGCTGTTTTTCCGGATAAAGCACTTCGGCCGGCTGGCTGTCACTGAGTTCAAAGGTGACGGTTTTGTCGTTGCCGTTCTTGCGGTGCGTGATTTTCTGGTAGCCCTGCCAGACGAGGCTGGCGTTGTGCTGCTGCAAAGCAACGCGTTCTTCGGTGTACTCTTTGACAAACAGGCTGGCGAAGCTGCTTGGTTTGGCCGTGGCCACAAGCGTGCAGTCACTGTTTTCACAGGTCAGTTGCTGTTCGGATGTGCCGAGTTGGATATTAAAGGCGTGTACCGCAAAACTGGCGTTGAATTCGGGCAGGTTGCGGGCGGCAGCGTCGGCCCCAAAGCTGGCCAAAGCAAGCAGCAGCCCGAGCGACAGGGTTTTGGATAATGCCGTACGCTGTCGTTTGTGCGACTGCATCGGTCTGTTTAGGGGGCGTATCGTAAAACCTGCCATTTTGTTGTTCCTTGCGTTACGTAGAACGTTCTTCAAGCTGTAGCGGTTTGTTCAGCGGTTGGCCTTCAAACCAGGTCTGTCCGTTTTTAAGTTGCAATTTGTCTTCGGCAAACCAGCGCACCACCAATGGATAGGCCAGGTGCTCCTGTTGATGGACTTTGTGCTGCAGGCTGGCAGCGTCGTCCTCTGGGGATATGGTGACACGCGCTTGCAGAATCAAGGGGCCGCCGTCCAGTTCGGCGGTCACGAAATGCACGCTGAGTCCGTGTTCGGCATCACCATTGTCAATGGCTTGCTGGTGGGTATTCAATCCCGGATATTTGGGAAGCAGGGAAGGATGGATATTGAGCATGCGCCCTAGATAATGCTCGGTGAACTCGGCGCTGAGAATGCGCATAAAACCTGCAAGCACCACCAATTGCACACCCTGCGCATCGATCTCATGCTGCATCGCACGGTCGAAACTGACACGGTCGGGGTAATCTTGATGGTTGATGACACGCGTCGGAATACCGGCCTTTTGGGCGCGTTGCAAGCCGAAGGCATCCGCCTTGTTGGAGATAACCAGGCCGATCTGGTAAACGTCAGGATGCTGTTGCTGGTAGTCGATAATGGCTTGAAGATTGGAGCCGTTACCGGAAATCAGCACGGCGATTTTCAAAGGGTGTTGCATATCAAAACCTGTTAAAAGGGTATGTGAGCCTATGCTTTACAAAAACAAACCGGCGATGTTCTCAATGAAAACATCACCGGTTTCAGATGAACGCAAGCTTCGATTAACCTTTAAACAGGGATACGCTTGGCGTGCTCTGTTCTGAAGCTTCGATCTGGCCGATAACCGATACGGTTTCGCCCGCCTGCGTCAACAGGTCAATCGCCTTCTGCTGGTCTTTCTGGTCAACCACCAGTACCATACCGATACCGCAGTTGAACGTGCGGTGCATCTCTTCGTAAGCGACATTGCCGGCTTCCTGCAGCCAGTCGAATACAGCAGGGCGCTTCCAGCTGTTGGTGTTGATTTTGGCCATGGTGTTTTCCGGCATGACGCGTGGCAGGTTTTCCAACAGGCCGCCCCCGGTGATGTGCGAAAGGGCATGAATTTCAACCGATTTCATCAGTTCCAGAATCGGCTTGACGTAGATGCGAGTAGGCGCCATCAAGGCATCAATCAACGGCTGGCCGTTGATGTCTTTTTGCAGGTCAACGCCGGAAACTTCGATGATCTTGCGGATCAAAGAATAACCGTTGGAGTGCGGGCCGCTTGATGACAGGCCGAGCATGACATCACCGGCTTTGACTTTGGAACCGTCGATCAAATCGGCTTTTTCGACGATACCCACGCAGAAACCCGCCAAATCATAATCGCCTTTAGGGTACATGCCGGGCATTTCAGCGGTTTCGCCGCCGATCAGGGCACAACCAGATTGCAGACAGCCTTCGCCAATGCCTTTGACCACGTCGGTCGCCACGGCCACATCCAATTGCCCCGTCGCGTAGTAGTCCAGGAAGAATAGTGGTTCAGCCCCTTGAACGATCAAGTCGTTGACGCACATGGCAACCAGATCGATACCGACCTGGTCATGTTTGCCGCTGTCGATCGCCAGACGCAGTTTAGTGCCGACGCCGTCGGTGCCGGAAACCAGAATCGGGTTTTTATATTTGTTGATTGGCAATTCAAACAAGGCTCCAAAACCGCCCAGAGAGGCGCATACTTCAGGGCGTGAAGTCGCTTTGGCGATCGGCTTGATCGCTTCGACAAGAGCGTTGCCGGCGTCGATGTCGACGCCGGCGTCTTTGTAACTGATGGATACGTTGTTTGAAGTCATAGTGTTTCTGATTTCCAATTTTTTAAAAGTCAGGTGTAAACGGGGTGTGTCATCCGGGCTTCTAGGTTCGCCCGCGTCTAGGATAGGGTGAAAACTCCCGCCCCGGACGACAAAAAAATATTATGATATTGTAACGAAAATTTTAGAGCCGGATATGAGAAGTTTTATTCAAATTACACAGAGTTGCATGCGAGCGTTCGTCTTAGGGGTGGGTTTGACGCTTTGCGCGGTGGCCCATGCCGAGCAGGGAGCCACATCAAACGCAGTCAATTCTGCTGCACTGCTCGATGAACAGGCCCTTTTTACACTGGTGGAAGGGTTTGATCCGGAGGTCGATGCATCCGGTCAAGTGGTGAAAACGCCGGATTTAAATCAAAAGATTCGGCAGGGCATGCGCGATTTGCTGCTGCGTCTGACCGGAGATTCGGCACTGTTGCAAAGCGATGAAGGGCGTGAGTTTATTCGGGATGCCAAAGCCTGGCTAACGCGCTATGCGTTTGAACCGAGAAAGGAGGAGGGGGTCACCGTCGGCCAGAATCTGCGCTTGGAGTTTGACCGTCAACGGTTGCTGAAAGCGTTCCAGAGTAAAAATATGATTGTCTGGCCGCAGAAGGAGCGTCCTAAAACCTTGGTGATGGGCTCGTTTCTGCAAGAGGGCGGGTTGTTGAAGCTGACGCCGGAGGCGCTGGGTTATCGTCCTGATGTCGAGTTCCGGCCCTATCCAAAGCTGCTGGCCTTGCCGTTGTCGTTGCCAGTGAGCGAAAATTCATGGGTATATCCATTGGCCGATAGCGTTGCAGCCGAGCAGATTCAGGGGTTGCTGAATCAAAGCGGCAGCCAGTATTTGCTGAGTTTCCGCTTGGAAAAATCGCTGCAGGGCGACAATGCCTTGATGTGGCGTTTGTACGACCCTTCCGGGCAAAGTGTTTTGTCCGGAACCGCAAACGGTACCAATGGTTTGGCGTTAACCGGCGCGTTATTTGACCGCTTGATGGCCTTTTATTCGGAAAGCTATCGTCAGAGTGCATCGGTTTTAGGAGCGGCTGTGGTTGGCGTCAACCGCTTAAGCAGCGCCGAGCAACTGATTGAGGTTGAGCGTTACTTGCAATCCCAGCGTCCGGCGGTTCATCAGGCGACGCTGGTGGGGTTGCAGGGCAGCCGCGCTGAATTTGAAGTGGTTTATCAGGGGCGTTATCAGGATTTGTTGAATGTTTGCCTGGGGATTGAAGGCGCACAACTGCAATCGCAAAGTGCGCTGACGGCGCAGATTGAACTGCTGTTGCCCGGGGTGATGGAGCGCCCGGCGACGCAGTTGATTGATCTGTCCAAAGAATTTGAAGCCAATATGCGGGAGGGGCAGTGATGTTTGTACAGATGCCGCTTAAAATTGGTTTGCGTGATGATGCCTGCTTTGAAACTTTTGTGACCGAGCAGGAGTCGTTGGCGGTGGCGTTAAATGCGCTCCAATCGGCGCTGAAACATCCCACGGGGAATGCCTTTTATCTGTATGGCGACAGCGGGGTGGGCAAAACCCATCTGCTGCAGGCGGCTTGCCGATATGTCACCGAAAAGGGGCAGGCGAGTGTGTATTTGCCGATGCGCGACGAGGGGTTGCCGTTGATTCCGGATGTGTTGGTGGGGCTCGAACAGACGCCACTGGTCTGTTTGGACGATATGGAACGCATTGTCGGTAATGCCAAGTGGGAGCTGGCGTTGGCCAACCTTTTGACCAAATCGAGCGTTCAGGGGCATAACGTCATTTTGGCGGGAGAGTTGTCGGTGGTGCAATGGGCGCTGGTGACACCGGAGTTGACCAAGGCGTTAATGACCGTATTGCCGATCAAATTGACCTCTTTGAATGAGAAAGAGGAGGTCATTATGGCGCTGCAGCGTCATGCCAAACGTTTGGGGATTGAACTGTCGCAAGAGGTCGGCAACTATTTGATTAAACAGTTTTCCAATGATTTGCAGGAGTTGCTGGCGGTGTTGAAAATGCTGGATCAGGCCTCACTGGTTGAAAAACGCCGTTTGACGTTGCCGTTCGTTAAAAAGGTTTTGGGTCACGTTTAAGGCTTCTGTGGCATGGTCGACACCCGGCCTGTTCACTTTTTTTGAAGCGTTTTCGGGTGTGTTGAAATTTTAATCAAAAATAAGTAGAGAGCTTTGCACGAGATGGTTGCACGA
>JACXUQ010000335.1 GCA_014763835.1 Thiotrichales bacterium | reverse complement strand
TCAACATCGCCATCGGGTCATTGCCCGGCATTCTGTGCGCAAGTGCCGGATGAAGGCGACGCTCATCCTCCTGCTCATGGGGAATCAGTTCTTGCTGAACAACTCTGGACAAAGCCATCAAGCGCGACATATCAACAGGCTGTTCGAGCGCCAGCACATCCGCCACCTCACGAATTTGCTCCAATATCGGCTTCAAACTGGCATGTTCCCCCTGCAGAGCGGCATGCTCTTCAGGATTAAGAACGGGGTGGTGTTCAACCGGCACATGCAAAGCACGCAGCGCATTGAGAATCACGGCTACATCGATAACTTCTTGGAGAATCGCCCCATTAACGGGAGGCAAGTGCCCCAAGGCGGCAAACAGCATGGCGACCGCCGACAAAGACAGACCAACAATGACACTTTGCCTGGCGATCAACTGACTTCTGCGCGCAATGCGCAAACCGTCGGCCAGGGCACCGAGACGGTCTTCCATCAAGACCGCATCGGCCGCTTGCGAACTCGCACCCGAACCGCCCGAACCAATGGCCACCCCAACATCGGCAACCGCCAAGGCCGGCGCATCATTGATGCCATCGCCAAACTCTCGGCCCCGGCGGAACGCAAGCTGCGCAGCGTTATTGGGCTATCAAAGCGAATCTCATCCTGAAGCAGAAGCACCCCTCTGACGTCCTTATCCAATGCCAGCAATATCAGCATAATCCCCTGGTTATGGGAGCGCTCCATCAATTTCCGCACCCAATCAGATGGATTCATGCCCGCCAATACCCACTCGGGTTGACCGATCATCACCGCCCGCTGATTCACGATCCCTTTGATGCCACTGCCGGCAACCTCTTCCACTTCCAACGGCATGGCGAGCATCAGACCGCGTTGTTTTGCCTCTTCGACAATCGAATGGGAAACCGAGTGGAATGAAAGCTGTTCAAGGGACGCGGCCAACCGCAAAACCTCTTCACGGCTTAATTCGCCATCCGTCTCTATCTCCACCAAACGCGGATGGCGCGTTGTCAGGATGCCCGTCTTATCGAAAATAATCCGCTCCACCTTCGACAACACTTCGAGGACCGCACCGTTTTTCAGCAATACCCCCCGTTTGGCGGCGGCCGATATGCCGCTGACGATGGCGATGGGGGCTGCCAGAATCAAAGGACACGGGGTTGCCACAACCAAGACGGAGAGCGCACGAACCGGATCCGCAGAATACCACCAAGCAATGCCGGCAATCAGCAGCGTTAAAGGCACAAACCACAGTGCATAACGGTCCGCCATACGCGTAAATGAAGACTTGCTTTCCTGTGCCTCTTTAACCAAGCGAATAACTTCCGAGTAGCGACTATCGGCTGCATCATGCACGGCAATCAAATCAAAAGGCGCCCCCACATTCAAGGTGCCGCTACTCGCAGCCTGTCCGTTTTCAAGCGTCACGGGCAGGAACTCTCCAGTGAGTGAAGACTCATCCAGTATCGCTTTTCCGGCAGCAACATAACCGTCAACCGGCAGCACCATACCGCTTTTTATCAGCAGCCTATCGCCGGGCTTCACCTGTTCAACCGGCACACTCTGGAGCCCGTCACCACGATAAATCTCAGCGCGGCTAGGCACCCTATTCAACAAGGCGGTTAACTCTCTTTGGGCGCGATTGGCCGCATACTTCTCAAGCACCTGTCCGCCGACATACATCAGCGAAATAATGGCCGCGACCAGGAACTCCCCCCAAAAGAAGGGCTCCAACCAACGCCAATGCTGCAATTAAGTCGACACCGACATTGCCTTTTCTCAACCCGCTGACAATATCCCAAAGCACCCAAAGCGTGGCCGGAAGCGCTGCAATACCCCACAACCCTGCGGCCAACGGCATATCATCCAACCAATAATGAACAATCCCTCCCAGAGAGGTCATGCCAACAACAAACCACAGAATCCAGTAATGAAACACCCG
>JACXUQ010000334.1 GCA_014763835.1 Thiotrichales bacterium | reverse complement strand
GCGCGATGGATTGTAAGGCAGAAAAATTATTTCGGGCAGTTTAACCCGAAAACACCAGCGCGTTCTTACGTATCAGGTGAAACATATCTCTACCTTGGGCGACAATACCGGTTGAAAATCTTGCAGGGTTCGGTTTGACCGTTTAACCGACGGAGAGAAAAAATTTCTCCGGGCAATGGCGGAGATCGGGTCTGTTCAACTAAGTGTGTAAACGACCATTTTCATAACTGAACCCGGCCCTCGAATTTAATGGAAAGCTGGTTGATCACCGAGCCCCAGTTTCGAATTGGCATGGTCCATTTCTTGGCGATGTTCTGCATTGCCAGATACATCAGTTTTATGATCGACTCATCGTTCGGGAACGAGCCCTTGGTCTTCAGCACTTTGCGCAGCGACCGGTTCAGTGATTCAATCGCATTGGTGGTGTAGATCACCTTCCGGATTTCGGCTGGATAGGCAAAAAACGGGGTGATGTTCTCCCAGTGCCGATGCCAGAGCTGGCTGACCGTCGGGTATTTGCCGTCCCATTTCTGACCGAAGGTCTGGAGCGCAAGTTCGGCTGCCTCCAGAGTGTTCGACCCATAAATGTTTTTCAGGTCGGCACATAACTCTTTGCGGTCTTTCCACGAAACGAACTTCGTCGAGTTGCGCACCATGTGCACGATGCAGAGCTGCACCTCCGTTTCCGGGAACACGGCGGCAATGGCATCCGGGAACCCGACAAGGCCATCAACGGCGGCGATCAGGATGTCCTGAACCCCCCGGTTCTTCAGTTCCGTCATGACGCCGAGCCAGAACTTGGCGCCTTCGTTCTGTGAAATCCAGAGCCCCAGGAGCTCTTTCTGGCCCTCCATGGTGATGGCCAAGGCAAGATAGACCGCCTTGTTGCTCACCCTTCCGTCCTCGCGGCTCTTGACGACAATGCAGTCAAAATAGACGATCGGATAGACCGGATCGAGAGGCCTGCTCTGCCATGCCCGGACATCGTCGAGCACAGCGTCGGTTACACTGCTGATCAGCGACTCGGAGACCTCGACCTCGTAGAGCTCCAGCAGCATGGACTGCATGTCCCGGACGCTCATGCCTCTGGCATACATGGCCAGGATCTTTTCGTCGAAGCCTTTGAAGCGCTTCTGGCGCTTTGGGATCAGTTGCGGTTCAAAGGTGCTGTTCCGATCTCTGGGCGGGCGAATGTCGAGCTGATCGTTATCGACGAAGATGGTTTTGCGCCCGGAGCCGTTGCGGCTATTGCCGGTTTTGGCGCTGAACGGGGCATGCTTCGGGTAGCCGAGATGCTCATCCATTTCGGCCTCAAGGGCCTTTTCGATCAGTCGCTTTTTCAGCTGGTCGAGCAGACCGCCTTTGTCAAAGAGGGCTTGTGGACCGCCGCTTTCCCGAATGAGTTGCTCAATGAGCTCGCTCTGGATGTCCGGAATCTGTTCTTTCTTTTTGGCCATAGTTGTTCTCCTTTTTACATGATAGGAAACTATGACCGTTTACACACTTTATCCTACAGACTCACTACTACCTTTTAAAAAATGCGACTTCGCCTCATCACTTGTAAGATCGATCAACCTTCTCATTAGCCTACACTTGTATAGATTAATCTTATCAATTACCGTTTGAGATAAAAGCCTATCTCACACAGCCAAAAAAAACAAAAAAAATACTCACATATAACCCTCCATACACCTCATAACCTCTCGTGTCGCCTTTACATCCGACATTGCGTCATGAGCACTATTCAACTCAACACCAAAGTGCGCACACACTGTTTGAAGCTTATAATTCTCCAATGCAATCTTATCAAGATAATCCATATAATACAACAGCGGCAAGAGATCGATCCTTTTCCAGTTAACAAAAGACCCTATCCCATACTGATCATATCGACGAAACATTTTGTTTAAAAAATCAAGATCAAACTGAACATTGTACCCAGC
>JACXUQ010000333.1 GCA_014763835.1 Thiotrichales bacterium | reverse complement strand
AATGCACGATCGCACCGCGCTTGAAGGTCAGCAGCGGTTCTCTTCGCTTGGTCTTCGCGTCATAAGGAAGACGGTCGGTGCGGTACTGCTCCATCGCCGCTTCGGCTGACTGGGTAAAGTCGGTTTTTAGCTCAACCGTGGCAACGGGAATGCCGTTGATGAAGAAGACCAGATCGATAGCGAGTTTACGCGCAGGGTGGTATTGAAGCTGCGGCACGACACGCAGGATATTGGCGTTATAGCGTTTCAATACAGCTTCATTTCGCTTGTCCTCGGGGGCACTCTCGCTAAGGTCAATATGCCCGCATCCGGCAATGGAGAAGCCCTGTCTTAGCACCTGTGCCGTGCCCTGTTTTTCAAGGGCTTTATCAAGGCGGTTTATCAGTACGTCACGGGTTTTTTCGCCGTTGAGGCGCTGAAGCTTTTCGAGCTTGTCGCTTTGGTCGCTCTCTTTTAGCCAGGTGATCAGATCTTCGGGATAGAGGGCGGCTTCGGTGTCGTACTTGGTCGTGTCGCCGAGACTCCAACCCTGTTCGATCAGCTTTGAGACGATGTAGCTCTCAAAATGTTTTTCCTGATGGGCGGTATCACTCATTTTTGTCCTCTCTTAAATCGATCCGGCCGGTGACGGCAGCGGTGATGAAGGCCGAACGGCGCTCTTTGAGCAGCTCGATGCTGCGCTGGGTTTTTTCGATCAGGGTGTCGATGCGGGTGGTTTCAAGACCAATCGCCTCAACCAAAAGCTTTTGTTCGTCATGGGGTGGCACAGGGATTGGAACACTTCCAACCCCTTCCCAGTCTGCACGAGGCATCTTTGCGCCTTCACAAGTAGACTCAATTTGTTGCGTCACATCAGAAGTTAATAGCCATTTTTGAAGCAAGTCCGGTGCTACTTTGTGTGAATCGAGAACCAAGAATTCTGTTGAACACACCCCATCTTGATCAGCTATGATTGCTTTTTTTAGATAGGGTCTGAGTTTTCCATATAGCACATCGCCAGTGTTAAATACTGCTACAGTGGAATCCTCGGACTGTCTTGAGTTTCCTTCCGTTGGAGAGTATTTCCCAGAGCCAGATTCAACATCTTCCAATCCAATGTACTCAACTCCATTTGGATTATCATTGGTGCGCAAATTTCTTAGATTGGCCGCTCGTTTTATTGGGGTTATATCCCAATGCTCCGGCACCTCTCCAATCCACTCAACACCGGAATCTTTCATCTTTACATGTAAGTCCAAACCCTTGGTGACGGCGTGGGTGATGAATGCCTGGCGCTTCTCTTTCAGCAGCTCGATAAAGCGGGTTTTTTTGGCGATCAGGGTGTCGATACGGGTGGTTTCGCGGTTGATGGCGTCGGCTATTGCTTTTTGCTCCTTATTGGCAGGTGCAAAAAATCTCGCACTGTTCATTAAATCTTGGTTCAGCAAATCCGAATCATAGATATTTTTTCGACTATATTGAGGCAAAATCACTGGTGCTGCATATTGCCAAAAAGACATTTCTACCGTTTTGTTCGGATAGAAAGCCGCAATGGCCTCGTTAGTGAAAGCGGGTTCGTCAAGCAAAGCAACCATCCCGATGGTCAATTTGTAAGAAAACAAAAGGCTTCCTGCTGGTGCCTGTGTCCCTTTCATTTCATCAACAGCTAATTGTGTAATCGTTTGCTTAGTCTTCTTGACTCGCCCGCTGGTTAGATCGGCAATGGAAACCCAGTTGTATGGCCCATCGTAATAATGACGGTTCTTTGTTGATGGTGTCCAGCCTATTGTCATTTTCATATCCCATGCAACTTTACGCAACTTCCAATGCTCCGGCACCTCCCCAATCCACTCAACACCGGAATCTTTATAGGCGGAATAAGGTCTGTAGTGACTCATGCGCGACCTCCTGCTTTTGGGTTCTCGCTCTCCATCAGACTGGGTTGAACCTGTTCACGCGCAATGCTGATGGCGCGATGCAGACGCTCTTTAA
>JACXUQ010000332.1 GCA_014763835.1 Thiotrichales bacterium | reverse complement strand
GAACTCTGCAACCGTTTTTCCATTCCGTTGATTGAAGATGCCGCGGAGAGTCTCGGCAGTATCTATCAGGGCAAACACAGCGGTACTTTCGGGCAGAGCGGCGTTTTCAGTTTTAACGGTAATAAAATCGTGACTACCGGCGGGGGCGGGATGCTGGTGACCAATGACAGCGCTTTGGCTTCACATGCCAAGCATTTGAGTACCACCGCCAAAATCCCGCATGCCTGGCTGTTTGAGCATGATGAAATCGCCTTTAATCTGCGCATGCCCAACCTTAACGCGGCGTTGGGCGTAGCGCAGATGCAGCAGCTTCCCGATTTTCTGCGTGAAAAACGCACCTTGGCCCAACAGTATGAACGCTGGATGGAAAACATACCCGGCCTGTTGAGTTTGCGCGGTGCAAAAAACAGCCAAGCCAATTACTGGCTGAATGGCGTGATTTTGCCCGATTTGTCAACGCGCGATGCGTTTTTGCAGCAGACCAATGACGCCGGCATCCAGACCCGTCCCTTGTGGACGCCGATGCACCGGTTGTCGATTTATGCAGATTGTCTGCGTACTGAAATGAACAATACAGAGTGGTTGGCTGACCGGGTTGTTAATCTGCCCAGCGGGGTGGTGTGCCATGGCTGAAGCGGGCAAAACGCCTCTATTGTTGATTGGCGGCGGCGGCCACTGTCGCGCCTGCATTGACGTGATTGAGATGACCGGCGAGTATGAGATTGTCGGCATTGTCGAAGCCGAAAACGCTCAAATCGAGCCGTTTTCAGCGTATCCGGTTGTCGGTTATGACAAGGATTTGCCGAAACTCCTTGCCGACACGCCGCACTGCCTGATTACCATCGGCCAGCTCAAAAGTGCATCAGTACGCCAACGACTGTTCACCGAATTGAAACGGCTGGGTGCCAACTTGCCAGCGATTGTCTCGCCGCTGGCCTATGTTTCGCCGACTGCCAAGCTGGGCGAGGGCACGATCGTGATGCATCAGGCACTGGTCAATGCTTATGCGCAGGTTGGCGATAACGGCATTGTCAACTCCCAGGCGCTGATTGAACATGATGCAGTGATTGCCAACCACTGTCATATTTCCACCGGCGCCAAGGTCAACGGCGGGGTAGAGATCGGCGAAGGCTGTTTTATCGGCAGCGGCGCTATCTTGAAGCAGTCGGTGAGCCTGGCCGACAGGGTGGTTGTGGGTGCGAATGCAACGATCCTGAAAAATATTGCGCAGGCCGGGGTCTACACAGGAGTGATCAAGTGAGTGTGTTTGTTATCGCTGAGGCGGGGGTGAATCATAACGGCTCTTTGGATGCGGCCAAGCAGTTGGTGAATGCCGCGGTCGAAGCAGGGGCGGATGCGGTCAAGTTCCAGACCTTCAAAACCGAGAATCTGGTAACGGCAAATGCCGAACAGGCTGCCTATCAGACCGCCAACACCGGAATCAAAGAGAGCCAGTTCGCCATGCTTAAGCGTCTGGAGTTAAGCGAGCGTGACCACCTTGAGCTGGTCGCTTACTGTCGGCAAAAAAATATCGAATTCATGTCCACGCCGTTTGACGATGACAGCATTCACCTGTTACATCAACTCGGCATGCTGCGTTGGAAAATTCCGTCGGGTGAGTTGCTGTCGATTCCCTACTTGCGCAAAATCGCCGCCTTTAACCAGCCGACGATTTTATCGACCGGTATGGGCAATCTTGAGGAGGTCGCTTTGGCGATTGAGACCTTGTTAACAGCCGGCCTGTCCAAATCCAATCTGACCGTTTTGCATGCCAATACGGCTTATCCCACGCCCTATGAAGATGTCAATTTGCGTGCCATGCTGACGCTAGCCGAAACATTTGAAGTCGCGGTTGGTCTGTCGGATCACTCCTTGGGCATCGAGGTGCCGATTGCCGCGGTGGCGTTAGGGGCAACGGTCATTGAGAAACATTTTACACTCGATAAAACCCTGCCGGGACCGGATCACAAGGCCAGTCTGGAG
>JACXUQ010000331.1 GCA_014763835.1 Thiotrichales bacterium | reverse complement strand
ATTTGGCCTTTTTTATAGCCTTCAGCAGCAAAATGTGGATGAGATTATCAAGTTCAAAGCGCAGGTTGACCACAAAGAGCGCCTCTATCACGAAGTCAGTTCGCAGCTTGGCTACGGGCAGTATATTCATAACTTTAAAAACTATTTGTTGCGCGGTGAGAGTGATTACCGTACGCAAAAATATAGCGAAAGTCTTGAGGCGAATTATCAAAAAATCAATCAGGTGCTGGCGCAATATCGAGCCCTGCCCGACTTAAATCCCCTCGAAACCCAGTCGATGGACGCCATTGAACAGATGGTGAATCAGTACCATCAGATGTTTGCCAGAATTGTCGCCTTAAAGCAGGCGGGCGTGGCCATTGAGGAGATTGATGTGATTGTTAAAGTCGACGACCGTCCTGCCATGCAGGGGCTCGAGGCTTGGTACGACTACATCGAAACCAGTTCACAAGCGCAACTGAAGGCTTTGAATGAAGCGAACGCTCTGTCCCAACGTATGGAATTGATGGCCGTTTTTCTTGCCTCTTTATTGATTACGCTGTTGGCGTTCGAGTTTTTTATTCGCCGGGCTTTATTGGGACCGCTGGTACGTTTGCAAGGCAAGTTGACTCAGGTGTGCGATGCCAAGGGCCGCGTGAATGTGGACATTCAAATTCCCATGGAGGGCGCGCGCGAGCTCAAGATCATGGAGTACCACCTGAAAAATATGTTTACGATGCTGCGTGAAAACCAGCATTTTATGCAAACCATCAAGACCACGGTGGACCAGAGTTCGGCCAATATCATGGTCGCCGACAATGATCTGAACATTACCTATATGAATGGGTCGATGCTCAAGACCCTGAAGCAGGTTGAAAAGGATATTCAGAAAATGTTGCCGCATTTCAAAGCGGACGACTTGGTCGGGAAGAATATCGATATTTTCCATGTGAATCCCGCCCATCAACGCAAGCTTTTGGCCAACCTCAAAGACACCTATGTTGCCAAGTTAAACCTGGGTGAGTTGCATCTGGAGATTATCGTTAACCCGATTTGGGGCGAGGGCGGCGAGCGCATCGGTTTTGTAACCGAGTGGAAGGATGTGACCCAGACCGTCAAGCTCGTACAGATGCAGCAGGTGGTTGAAAACAATTTGCACATGCTGGTAGAGAAAGCGGCCAAAGGCTATTTGGGCGAAAAAATCGACGTTTCTAGTTTGGAAGGTTTTATTCATGATCTGGGAGAGCAGATCAATTTCATGTCAGCCGCGATGCACGACGCGATCATTAAGTTCGCTAAAGTGATGGAGGTCATGGCACAGGGTGACCTGACCCAGCGCGTCGACGGGCAATACGAAGCGCAGTTTGCACAGATGCAAACCGCCATGAACGATTCATTGAACAATCTGTCGCGCATGAATGCGCAAGTATTGGTGTCTCTGGACGGTGTCGTTGAAAATATTCAGGCAACTTCCCAGCGCAATACCGATCTGTCGGCGCGTATTCAACAACAGGCTGCCTCCATTGAGGAAACCGCCGCGACTATGGAGGAGATGACCGCAGCGGTGCGTAACAACGCCCAGAATGCGCAGCAGGCTAACCAGTTGACGTCGCAGGCGGCCACAAAAACGGACGAGGGTGCCGAGATTATGAAGCGCACCATTGATGCTATGTTGCAGATCAAGGAGTCCAGTAGCCAGATTGAACAGATTATCGGCTTGATTGACTCCATCGCGTTTCAGACCAACTTGTTGGCGCTGAACGCGGCGGTTGAGGCAGCGCGTGCCGGTGAACACGGACGCGGTTTTGCCGTGGTGGCGGGCGAGGTGCGTAACCTCGCCGGTAAGTCGGCAGAAGCCGCCAAGGACATCAAGCAGCTGATTGACCGTTCCGTTACGCAGGTGGAGCAAGGCACCCATCTGGCGGAACAGTCCGGCAACTCATTGGCGGAGATCAGCCAGGCGATCCGTCAGGTCACTGAAATGGTGGGTGACATCGCCACCTCT
>JACXUQ010000330.1 GCA_014763835.1 Thiotrichales bacterium | reverse complement strand
GCGGGTTGGGTTGGGGCCGGTGTTTGTACTTTGGCGGCGGGTGTGCCGCCTGTCGGCTTGGCGCTGGCCGCTTTGGCTGGTGTGGCCTGTGGTTGTGCCACGGCCGGTTTGCTAGCGGGCTCGCTGGTGAGTGCAGCAGGTTTGGAGCTGATTGATTTGACGGCACCATTAATCTTAAAGAAGGCAACCGCCTGACGCATTTCGGCGGCCTGATCGGTCAGCTCCTCGGACGCGGCCGCAGACTCTTCCACCATCGCGGCATTTTGCTGCGTCATTTGGTCGATATCGCTCACGGCCTTGTTGACTTGACCAACGCCTTGACTCTGCTCGGCCGAGGCTTGGGCGATCTGCTCAAGCATCTCGTTAACTTGCATGATTGAACTGGTAATGCTCTCCAGCGATTTGCCAGACGCTTCTGCCAGGCTGCTGCCGTTTTCAACGCGCTGCACACTTTCTTCAATCAGGGTTTTGATCTCTTTGGCGGCTTCGGCCGATTTCTGTGCCAGGGCGCGGACTTCGCCGGCCACTACCGCAAAGCCGCGGCCGTGCTCGCCGGCGCGTGCCGCTTCTACAGCCGCATTGAGTGCCAACAGGTTGGTCTGGAAGGCGATGCCGTCAATCAGGGTGACGATGTCGGCAATCTTGTGGCTGGAGTCGCGAATGCTCGACATGGCGTTGATGGTCTGTTCCATCACGCCCATGCCTTGTGAGGCTTCTTTACTGGCCTGTTGAGAAATATTGGCGGCATGTTGCGCGTTTTCGGTGTTTTGTTGCACGGCAGAGGCCATTTCGTCCATCGTGGCGGAGGTTTCTTCCAGGGCGGCGGCCTGTTGTTGTACGCGGGCCGACAGATCGCTTGAGCCTTGCGCTACCTCGCTCGCGGCGGAGGCGATTACGTCGGTGCTTTGGCTGATTTGGCCGATGATCTGGTTGATTTTCTGCGTGGTGAATTCAATCGCCGACTTCAATTCGTCAAGCTGGCCTTCGCAGTGCGCACTGACTTTTCGGGTGAAGTCGCCTTCGGATTGCGCCACCAGAACGGTTTTAATCGCCGAGATGACCTCTTCCAGGTTGTTAAGGGTGTCGTTGATGGAGGCTTTGAGTGTGGCTAGATCACCCTGAGCATTGGACTGGATGCGGCCGTTGAACTGGCCTTGAACCACTTGCGCCATAATGGCGTTGGTTTCGGAAATAATCTCGTTCAACACGGTTACCGTGCGCATGCCGTTATCCGCGAGGGTGCGGAATTCGCCCTGCACATCGGCTGTGAATTTGGCGTTGAACTGACCCTGGGACATCGCCGATAAGAGCTTGCCCAGTTCATTCATCGTGCTGGCAACCGACTCCACCGAGGTGTTCACACCCTGTTTGATATTGTTCAAACTGCCGGCGTACTGGCCGTTGATGCGCTTGCTGAAATCGCCTTTTGCCAAGGATTCGATAACATTATCCGTTTCGTTAAGTGCTTTGTTCAGGTTGTCCAACAGGCTATTGAAGGCTTTAAGGGTTTGACCCACTTCATCTTCGTTGGTGATGGTGATTTGACGGGTAAAGTCGCCGTCTTTAACCACGTCCTGCATGACGTTTCGCATATTGTTAAGCGGTTTGACGATGCTTCTGAGGATGTAAATAACCAGCAAAATGCCAAGAATGGCGCCGATAATCAAAATGGCGGTGACGATCTCCGCCGTCTGATTGGCAAGAGTCAGGGCTTCACGTCCGCTTTTTTCGGCAAGCTCCTTTTGATAATCCACTAGATCTTGCAGGCGGTTGCGCTGTTCCAAGCGGACGGCGCGGGTTTCTGATGCCAGCAGCAGTTCGCGGGCTTGTTCTTCCTCACCCGCCTCTATTAGTTGCAAAACCCGGTTGTTGCGTTCTACCAGATTTTTGTTGGTCTCTGCAAGCGCGCTTAACAGCTGCTTGCCTTTGGTGGAGTGAATCGTTTCTTCGAGATATTGGCGCAGTTCCGCGTTTTCATTGCGGTAGGCCTGAAT
>JACXUQ010000329.1 GCA_014763835.1 Thiotrichales bacterium | reverse complement strand
CCGGCAAATCCAACCACGGCGGCAACGCCTCCTGCAAATCCGGTTCTGCCAGATCAGACACAGATGGAGCATCATTCTCCGGAACAGGCGGCATGGTCCATGCTGGCTGAATTGCTGGCACGTCGAATGACCGTGAAGACTCTGCCACACTTTCAATTTGATGGGACTCATAGCGCGATTTGAGCGGCTGTTTCAAACGCTGTTTAATCAGCGAGAGATGATCGCTTAACTCAATCGCAGGCGGCTCTTCAACAATCGTAACAACCTCTGCGGAGCGTGTTTCTTCTACCATGACCTCCGAGAAGACGGGCGATACGGGAGGCGGGCTTTCACTAACGACGTCAGGACTTAACGGTTTTTTTTTTGAAATCAGATCACGCGCCGAAGACAGCCCAGCCAGCACCTCCTGCGGACTAGGCCCTTCCTCCTCGGGCAACGCAGGCGTCAGCCCCTGCTGCACAGCCACAGCAGGCTGAAACGCCAACATTCGCAACAATGCCATCTCAAACCCGATACGGATATCCGGCGCCAGTTGCATGTCCTGCTTGGCTAGCAACGCGATCTGATATAGCAGTTGCACCCGCTCCGGCGGAATCTGGCCGGCCAACTCTTCTATCACCGCTTCGGGCAGCAACGCACTCTCATCAAACTGCCCCAACACCTGTTTAAATGCCAGGGCATGCAACACTTCAATCAACTGCGCCAGCAATGCTGCGTAATCCACTCCCATCGAAGCCAGTTGCTGAATCACCTGTTTCAATATGGCGGGCGAATCCGCGGCCAACGCCTGCAAGATGGCCAGGGTGAACTGCTGATCCACCAGCCCCAGCATGGTTTGCACAGGTTCATAATGAATTTCGCCGCCACCGTAAGCAATGGCCTGATCCAGCAGACTCAACGAATCGCGCGCGGAGCCGTCCGCGCTCTTGGCAATCAGTGCCAGTGCAGCCGATTCAAAAGGCAACCCCTCCTGCTGGAGAATATATTCCAAATGCTGTTGAATCTGGGATTGCGTCAAACGCATCAGATTGAACTGCAAACAGCGCGATAAAACGGTAATCGGTAATTTGTGCGGATCGGTCGTCGCCAGCAGGAATTTGACATGAGCCGGCGGCTCTTCCAATGTTTTCAACAGGGCGTTAAAACTGCTCTTGGAGAGCATATGCACTTCGTCAATCAGATAGACCTTATAACGGCCTTGGGTCGGCGCAAACTGCACGTTATCGAGGATTTCGCGCGTGTCATCCACCTTGGTGCGCGACGCCGCATCCACCTCGATCAAATCGATAAAACGGCCTTCATCAATGGCGCGACAACTATCGCACACGCCGCACGGTTTGGAGGAAACCCCGTGCTCGCAATTGAGCGCCTTGGCAAAAATCCTGGCGATAGTCGTCTTGCCCACTCCGCGGGTACCGGTGAACAGATAGGCATGGTGCAAACGGTTTTGATCCAACGCATTGGACAAGGCTTGCATGACATGGCTTTGGCCAACTAATTCGGCAAAGTTTTTGGGGCGCCACTTTCTCGCCAGAACGGTATAACTCATGAAATTCCCGGTTTGCAACAGACACTCAAAGAGCGTGTTTCAGTAAATCAAACGAGGTCTTATTTTAACGTGAATAGGCAAGAAAAGAGAGGAATTATCCAATCAATTTATGAGCATAAAAAAGCAGAAACGTGGAAATAGTGGAGGCAACCCTACCCGCCTTACCTCGGCGCACACATCAGTCGGTACCGTTGCTTCCTTCCGGACCTGGCGGGGTTCCCGACCTAGCGTCGCGAGGGGACGGATAGAGTCACCACATTGGAAATGCAGCAAAAAATAATGGCGGAGAGCGGGGGATTCGAACCCCCGATAGGGATTAACCTATACACACTTTCCAGGCGTGCGCCTTCAACCGCTCAGCCAGCTCTCCGTAAGAATGGCGGATTATACTGATTCCGCCATTTAATGTCTACACCCCCAACCTTAAAGAGGTTAAATTAAACCT
>JACXUQ010000328.1 GCA_014763835.1 Thiotrichales bacterium | reverse complement strand
ACCCGGATAACGCTGAATCGCCAAATGCTCAACACGACAATCTTCAAACACCGAAATAAACAACTGCATGTGCGGTGCAAAGTTGTCAGCCATTAATTTACCAGACCATTTTTTATGCGCCATCATGTGCGCCAAGGTCGCACGATAACGGTCAATACCCGCCACGCCATTCTCTTCGTCATACACATCCGGCATGGCGATGATTTCATCATCAAGGTAAGGCACCGGCTTGCGCAGCTGGTCAAAAGCGGTCGCAAAGGTCTGGAAAGGCAGGTCGCAATCCCACATACAGGATTTCAACATATCCATATGACGCTCGACATCCTTGAAAGTCGTGCCTTTACGCTCACGGGTAATAATGCTCTTGGCGTCGTGCGATTCCAGCTTGAAGTAGGCGATCTGCTCGTCCGGCGCATTCAGATAGTTACGCGCACCGTAATCGATGAAGTTGCGGATACCGTTCAGACATAGCTTGGAAATCAGCTGCGGCATGGACTCCAGCAACGCCACCATACCCGGACTTTCATACAGGGAGTGGTGACCGTGAATAACCGTCTGCGTCTTCTCGACATACTCGTCGATAATATCCAGATAGTGCTGCAGATCTTCCACCGTATCGATGCGGCGACCAACACTGCTCAAAGAATTCAAAAATGGAATCAACGCTTTTTTATTCGGGCTACGCGCCAACAGATAGGCGTAATCCGCAATCATTTTGTTGGTGCCCTGACCGAAGTGCGCCGCAATATCCGGCATGACTTCCATATAGACCAAAACAGGTTCAACGCCTTGGCCGATCTTACACAGGAAGTTAGCGCCCTCTAGATAAGACTCCACCCCCGCCGGCGACAGCTTGGTCACGGCATAATTGATCAACTCAGGAAACAGCTCGACCGCTTTTGGGAACTTACAGGTGAACTTAGGCTGATATTCGGCTAATAATTCTTCATTCATACATTTTGCCTCTTGGAACCACGAAGCACACGAAAGACACGAAGTGAATAGAAAAGTTTCTAATAAAACTTCGTGTCCTCTGTGTTCTTCGTGGTTAGAAATGTTTTAAATACATTTGTGAATGATGAAAAATTAACCAAAGATCATCTCAATGGCATTGTCGAGGGTTTGGCGAATGTCGGCATCGTCGGTAATAGGACGAACCAGCGCCATCTTACAGGCTTCAACCGGAGAGATGCCTTTGTTGATCAACGTAGCCGCATAGACCATCAAACGGGTAGAGATGCCTTCATCCAGACCGTGACCTTTGAGGTTACGGGCAGTTTCACCGATCTGCACCAACTTCTTGGCCGTTGCTTCGTCAACGCTGCCTTCTTTTTGCAGAATGTGTGCTTCTACGTCCGGAGCAGCATAATCAAAATCCAACGCACAGAAACGTTGCTTGGTCGATTGTTTAAGGTCTTTCATCAAAGACTGATAACCCGGGTTATAAGAGATCACCAATTGGAAATCAGGGTGCGCTTTGATGAGTTCGCCTTTTTTATCCAGCGATAGTTCACGACGGTGGTCGGTCAAAGCGTGGATAACAACCATGGTATCCTGACGCGCTTCAACAATCTCATCCAGGTAGCAGATCGCACCGTAACGTGCCGCCATCGTCAGAGGACCGTCGACCCAACGCGTGCCGTTGGCATCCAGCAGGTAACGACCCACCAAGTCAGACGCGGTGATATCTTCGTTACAAGAAACAGTGATGATTGGCTTACCCAGTTTCCACGCCATGTGCTCAACAAAACGTGACTTACCACAACCCGTCGGCCCTTTTACCATCACAGGCAGACGTGCCGCGTAAGCCGCTTCGTACAGCTCGACTTCATTAGACTGAGCATCGTAAAAAGGTTCGTTTTCAATTTTATATTGCGAAATATCCATAGTTGTTCCCCGTAACAGTTATGGTTATAGAGAGCGTTGTACGAGTGTGGCGCGAAAGAAAAATGAGGAAAAATTTGGCTGATTGAGGCGGAAAACGCAGCTAATAGC
>JACXUQ010000327.1 GCA_014763835.1 Thiotrichales bacterium | reverse complement strand
GGCTTCCCTGCAATCCAATGGTCTGACTCGCCATTTTTTCTTTCCGGGATTGGTTGAGGGCACCGGCGGTTTGATGTTGGAATCCGATTATGAGGCACGCCGACAGGCTTTCGGAAGTTCGGAAGTGCAACAGGCCTGGTGTCGCCAGTGGCATTTGCCCTGGGCGGATGAAAAAACACTGAAAGTGTCGTTGTTCGCCTATGAGAATACTGCATTGCCAAGTCTGATTGCTCAATGGCAACAACTCAACAGGCCGGTATTGGCCTATCTGCCCGAAGGCAAGCTGTTGGCAGAGTTCAATCACCAAGCCGGGTTGGATTTGCAAGCCGGCGAGTTTTGGCAGCAGGGCAATGTGATTTTGGCTGTGATGCCGTTTTTGCCGCAGAGCGCCTACGACGAGTTGCTGTGGCTTTGTGATGTGAATTTTGTGCGCGGCGAGGAGTCGTTTGTGCGTGCCCAATGGGCGGGCAAGCCGTTTATCTGGCATATTTACCCGACTGAGGATGAAGCCCACTGGGAAAAACTCGAGGCGTTTCTGGCTGTTTATCAGGCACCCGATGCATTAAAAGCGCTGATGATTCAATGGAATAGCGGACAGTTGCAATTTAATGTCTGGGAGAATTTTATGCGCGAACGGGCTGCAATCGGACTTCACGCCGAACAATGGCAACACCATTTAAAAAAATTGGGTGAATTAAGCACAAATTTAGTCCGTTTTGTTAAAAAAACACTATAATTCGCCAGACAATTTAATTTCTCAGGATTTTAATCAATGAAAACAGCACAAGAACTTAAACCAGGTAACGTATTTATGATGGGTGACGCGCCTATGGTCATCCTCAAAGCGGAATTTAACAAATCAGGCCGTAACGCTGCCGTGGTTAAAATGAAGCTGAAAAACGTGCTGACTGGTCAAGGTACAGAAACCGTTTACAAAGCGGACGACAAACTGGATGACATCATTCTTGAAAAGAAAGAGTGTACTTACAGCTATTTCGCCGATCCTTTGTTTGTATTTATGGATGAAGAGTACAACCAATACGAAATCGAAAAAGACGATTTGGGTGATTCAGCCAACTATATCGAAGACGGTATGCAGGACGTTTGTGAAGTGACTTTCTACAACGGTCGTCCAATCTCTGTTGAGATGCCAACGATCATCGTGCGCGAAGTGGCTTACACTGAACCAGCGGTACGCGGCGATACTTCAGGTAAAGTCATGAAAACCGCGCGTTTGTCTAACGGCGCTGAATTGAGCGTTCCCAGCTACATCGAAATCGGTGAAAAAATCGAAATCGATACGCGTACAGGCGAGTTCCGTAAGCGTGCTTAATCGTTGAATGCTGGCTGGCGTATAAACGCCAGTGTTCAGTGATGACTGCGATTGCTGCTTAAGCCCCGCTATGAGAATTCATAGCGGGGTTTTTTTATAGGCTAATTTTGTTTATCCGGCGTCCGTTGGGTAGCTGTTTTGTTCAGCTTCAATGAATCGTTCTAAACTTAAACGGTCGGCATGGGTAAGGGCCGCAAAGAGCGACTAGAAAACGTTTTGACTCAGACGGTTAATTTAAGGGGCATTCCAGTCAATAAAGCTAGAAAGCATTTGAAAAAAGAGTTAAGCAAACCTCAGGCAATGCATTTGAAGAGATTTCATGACACATTTATGATGATTGATAAATATCCAGAAAACAGCAATCGCTTCGAATTTGATGCCGTTAAGTTCGAACCTAAAGTGAAAAGCGGAGAATTGAAAATTGACTAACAAGGCAAATGCACTAGGACGTCAAAAAGCGCCGCTCCTTAGTCGCTCTGCTTTTTGCCTCCGGTGATTTGCGGCGTTAGACCGACCGCAGGGCGGTCGGTCTACGGGGTGGCGCTAATAGATCGCGTTGTCAGACCACCTGCGGCAGTCTAATAAAGTAATCAATCTGACGTGTTTCGCTTTCATAAAAAAACCGACCAAGCCTGGTCGGTTTTTTATTTAGGGGAAATGGCGATT
>JACXUQ010000326.1 GCA_014763835.1 Thiotrichales bacterium | reverse complement strand
TGTGTTGATGGGGCATCTTTCGCCGATTGATGGTATCGGTCCGCAGGAGTTGGGGCTTGAGCTTCTGGAAAAACGTCTTTCCTCTGAAGGAGTGACGGAGCTTATCATCGCGACCAATCCGACCGTAGAGGGTGAAGCGACGGCTCATTACATTCAGCAGATGGCAAAGCGTCACGGTATCAAGGTATCGCGCTTAGCGCAGGGAATCCCGTTGGGCGGCGAGTTGGAGTATATCGACAGTGGCACCCTCTCGCAGGCATTTATTGCGCGTAAGCCGGTCTGAAAAGAACGGAACACAAAAAAGCCCGCGATTGCGGGCTTTTTTGTGTGTGGGAAGTGCGCGGATTTTATTGGCGCGCCATTAAAAACTCCAGCAGTGCCTTTTGGGCGTGCAGGCGGTTTTCAGCTTCATCCCAAACCACGGATTGGGTACCGTCGATGACTTCGGCGGCAACTTCCTCGCCACGATGCGCGGGCAGGCAGTGCATGAACAGGGCATCTTTATTGGCCTGTTGCATGACGGCTTCAGTGACCTGATAGTCGATGAAAGCGCGTCGACGCATACGCTGTTCCTCTTCCTGTCCCATGCTGGCCCAGACGTCGGTAGCGATCAGATCGGCACCACGCGCGGCTTCGATCGGATCACGGATGATTTCGACGCGGTCGCTGTTGGCATGGACCAATTCCTTTCTGGGGCCGTAGCCCGCCGGGCAGGCAATACGCAGGTTAAAGTCGTACTGCTTGGCAGCGTTGATGTACGACTGACACATATTGTTGCCATCGCCCACCCAGACAACCGTTTTGCCTTGGATGCTGCCGCGATGTTCGTGGTAGGTCTGCATATCGGCCAGCAGTTGGCAGGGGTGATAGTCGTCGGTCAGGCCGTTGATGATCGGTACGCGCGAGTGCTCTGCCATCGCTTCCACGATTTCGTGCTCGAAGGTACGGATCATAATCGCGTCCACCATGCTGGAGATCACGCGGGCGCTGTCTTCAATCGGTTCGCCGCGTCCCAGCTGCGTATTGTTAGGCGACAGGAACAGGGCATGGCCGCCCAGTTGCGCCATGCCGGCCTCGAATGAGATGCGCGTGCGTGTTGAAGATTTTTCAAAAATCATCGCCAGGGTTTTGTGTTGCAGCGGTGCGTGCGCCTTGCCGGCGCGGTGCAGCGCTTTGAGTTCGATGCCGCGCTTGAGCAGCTGTTGCAGCTCGGCCGGCGTCATGTCTTTAAGGGTTAAAAAGTGTCTAATAGTCATTAAATGACCTCTTAGTAGTCTCGGTTGTGTGCGGCAAAATCAGGCCGCTAAAAATTCTTTAATCAACTGGGTGAGTTGGCTAAGCAGTTGTTCGGTTTGTTCTTGTGTCATCACAAAAGTCGGCAGCAGGCGGATGGTGTCCATGCGGGTCACATTGATCAGCAGGCCCTGTTCCAGCGCTTTGCTAACCAGCTCGCCGCAAGGGCGGTCGAGTTGAATGCCGATCATATAACCTTTGCCACGCACCTGGACCACGCCCGCTTGCCCGTCCAGCGCTTCACGGAATTTGGCGACAAGCGCCGCACCTTTTTCGGCGACCTTGCTGATGTGGTTGTGGATTTCCATGGCTTTGATAACCGCCAAGCCTGCCGCGCAGGCCAGCGGGTTACCGCCGAAAGTGGTGCCGTGGTTGCCCGGTGCGAAAACTTCGGCCGCTTTGCCGTGTGCCAGGCAGGCGCCAATCGGTACGCCGTTGCCGAGCGCCTTGGCCAGTGTCATGACGTCTGGGGTAATGCCGTCATGCTGGTGCGCAAACCATTTGCCGGTACGGCCGATGCCGGTCTGAATTTCATCAATCATCAACAGCCAGTCGTTGGCTTCACAAATGGCTTTGAGCGCTTTCAGATAGCCGGCTTGCGGGACATGGACGCCGCCCTCGCCCTGAATCGGTTCGACCAGAATGGCGACAATGTTCGGGTTGTCGCTGTGCGCCTTAACGGCGTCAACGTTATCAAAGGGGACGCGGACAAAGCCTTC
>JACXUQ010000325.1 GCA_014763835.1 Thiotrichales bacterium | reverse complement strand
ATATCGCCCATCGACGCCAACCAGCGCGGGTTCACCCGTCCGGAAGTCTGTTTATTGACCTTTTGGAACTCCACCAAAATTTCGTTAACCAATTTGGCCAGCTGCTGCGCCTTATTGACCCATTCGGCACGGAGCAACTCACAGGCCTGCTCAAATTGCGCCTGCGTGCGGATGGTTTGCGGTTCCGGCACCAGTTGCTTCAAGGCACGCTCAATCACCTGCATGGTCAGCGACTCGCAAGTGCCGTAAGGCGCATAGACCAGGCAAGCCTTCTGCAACGGCAGCTGTTTTTTGAGGTATTTGATCTTGTCGTGCAAGGTCAGTTGCAACAGCGCCCATACCCCCGCCGCATGGTCACGCTGCGCCTGCTCGATATCGGCCGACAAGGTCAATGCAATCTCACCATCACGCACCTGCAAACCGGGATAAGCGACCAGTTCGTGTCCTTTGCCTTTCAATTTCTGATTATTCGGCAGATCGCCGAAATCCCACGCGGTGACGACACGTTGCTCCAAACGCTCATCGCGCTGACTCTGCTGCTGGATTTTCTCGTCCACCAGATGCTGGTATTGCGCCTTGAGTGCCGCCAGGGAATCATGCTCGGCGATTTGATGACCTTTCTCGTCCAACAGGATGAAATAGGGTTGCAGGAAACTTGGCAGTTCCACCTCGCCAAAATCATCGCTGCTGACTTTCTGATTAGCCAAGCGGTTCAAACCCTGCACCAGCAAGACCATGAAATCACCTTTGCCGTCAGAATTCTGCGCGTGCATCCACTGCGCAACCTTTTCCGCCACCGGCGGCGCGGGCACAAACTGTTTTCTAAGTTGTTTAGGCAACGCTTTGATATAAAAGGAAATCTTCTCTTTCAAAAAACCGGGCGTCAGCCATTCAAAGGTTTTTTCCTGCATGCGGTTCAGGCTGTGCAGCGGAATCTGGAAAGTCACGCCATCGCGTGCCTTGCCGGGTTCAAACACGTAATCGAGTTTCAGCGGCAAGCCGTTGGCGATCTTGATCTGGTCGGGGAACGCCTGCGAAATATCGCCGCCGACCTCCTGTTTCAAGAGCTGTTCGCGCGTCAGGTAAAGCGCCTTTTCCTTGGCCGCATCACATTTCTTCAACCAGCGTTCCAGTGCCGGTTGGTTATAGATATTGGCCGGAATGCGCGCGTCGTAAAAATCGTAGAGCACCTGTTCATCCACCAGATAATCCGGCCTGCGCAGTTTGTTTTCGAGCGTTTCGATTTCGTCGATCAACTGGCGGTTATGCTTGAAGAATTTGGCGTGCGAATTCATCTCGCCTTCCACCAGGGCGTGGCGGATAAAAATCTTGCGAGACTCTTCCGGATTGATCGGGCCGTAATTGCAGCGGCGGCGGTTCACAATCGGCAAGCCGAACAGCGTCACCGACTCAAACGCCCCCACCTGACCGCTCTTGCGCTGCCAGTGCGGGTCTTGATAACTGTGTTTGATCAGGTGTTTGGCAAGCGGCTCCACCCACAACACATCAATCGCGGCATTATTGCGCGCATAGAGCTTGGTGGTTTCCACCAGTTCGGCCGAGAGCATCCACTTGGGTTTCTGCTTGAACAGCGTCGAACTCGGATGGATAAACAGCCTGGTATTGCGCGCGCCCAGATACCCCTTGTCGTCATCGCGCATGGCGATATTGCCCAACAGACCGGCCAGCAGTGAGCGGTGCACATTAATGCTGTGCAGGTCGCTCAAGCGTTCCTTAACCTCTTTGCCCTGCTTCACCTCTTCAAACAGATGCAATTGCGGAATCTTGATGCCGCTGCGTTTCAGACTCACCTCCAACTGCATAAACAGCTCATGCCACTCTTTCATGCGCAGATAGGAGAGATAGTTGGTCTTGCAGAGCTTGCGCAGTTTGTTTTGCGTCAGGTGACGGCGCTGGTGCTCATAGAAGTGCCATAGATTAAGGAAAAAGAGGAAATCGGAACGCTCGTCCTCAAACTGCTTGTGCACATTGCGCGCCGCCTGCATGGTCGATTC
>JACXUQ010000324.1 GCA_014763835.1 Thiotrichales bacterium | reverse complement strand
GTCGATGCGGCCTGGCCGAAAGTCGATGAGTCTGCTTTGATTAAATCGGAGATCGAATTGGTGGTGCAGGTTAACGGCAAGCTGCGCGGCAAGATCGAAGTGGCGGCGGATGCCGATCAGGCAACCATTCTGGCGACCGCCAAGGCGGATGCCGATGTGTTGAAATACATCGACGGCAAAGAACTCGTTAAAGAGATTGTGGTGCCGGGCCGTTTGGTTAACTTGGTTGTAAAGGGTTAAGAGAATGCATCGCTTGAGCGCCTTGCGCGGCCGCAAAAAAACTCAACAGGCCGGGTTGCGTGGTTCAGATACTTTTGCCAGCCGTCTCAAATTTATCTTGGGTTTTTTGGTAGTGCTCTTGAGTGTGGAATTGCTGAGCGGTTGCGGCTTTCATTTGCGCGGCGTCGGGTCGGGCGGTGAGGCGCAGTTTCTCGGCTCTTCGCCGAGTTCTCCGTTTCAGAGCGTCAAACTGGACGGCATTCAGCAGCTTGATCCGCTATTGCGCGAGGCTTTGCAACAGCAATTGTCCGCCGGCGGTGTGCGACTTGCCGACACTTTTGGCAGCGCGCAATTGTGGCTGCAGCTTGACCGTACCCATTGGAAGCAGACGCGCACCGGTTACAGCGGTGGTGATACGGCTTCGATTCTGTTGACACTGAAACAGCATTTCAAGGTGCAGGATGTGGCCAGCGAAACCTGGATTCTGGATGCGCAGGCGACCACTTACCGCGACCATTCGATTGATATTAATGCGCGTTTGGCGTCGGATCGCGAATTGCAGGAAATCCGCGAGCAGATGAGCGACGAAGTGGCGCGGCAGATTATCGACCGCATCAACCGAGCGCTGGCACAGCAGCGTTTGCACAGTGCCGATGGTCAGACAAAAACGGAATAGCGCATGATATTAGCCAGCGCCTTTCTCAACCAGTTGCAGCAGAATCGGCTTGAACTCAAACCGATCTATCTGTTGTATGGGGAGGAGGCGCTGTTTTTGCGCGATTGTGCCGACGGTTTGCGTCACGCTTTGCAGGCGCAGGGTTATCTGTACGGCGAGCGTTATGAGGTCGATGCCGGTTTTGATTGGCGCAGCCTGCAGATGGAGACACAAGCCGGTTCGCTGTTTTCCGAGCAGCGTGTGGTCAGTGTTTCTATGCCCAAGGGCAATCCGGGGACGGACGGCACGCAGTTTATTCAGGATTGGGTGCGTATCAGTGCTGAACTGCCGCAGCCGCCGGAAGTGATTGTCGTCATTGAGTGCGAAAAGCTTGAAAGCCGTCAACTCAAGTCCAAATGGGCCGCGGCCATCGAGTCCGCCGGACTGGTGGTGCAGGCCAAGCCGGTGCCCGCGCAGGCGTTGCCCGGTTGGTGTCAGCAGAAGGCGCAGCAGGTCGGTATCCAGCTGGATAACGAAGCGGCGGCCTTATTGGCAGAGCGTGTCGAAGGCAATCTGCTCGCCGCCGATCAGGAGTTGATCAAGCTCAGTTTGCTCTTTCCTCAAGGTTCGGTGATCGATGCGTCGATTATTGCACAAAGCGTAGTTGATCAGGCGCACTACCAGCTTTTTGCCTTGTCGAGCGAAATGCTGCTGGGTCGTGGGCAACACGCGCAGCAGATGCTGACGCGTCTGCGTCAGGAAGGGTTGGAGGCGCCGGTGATTCTGTGGCTGGTCGCCAAGGAGATCCGCCAGCAACTGGAATTGGCGCAGTTGAGTCAGACGTTGCCATTGGCACAGGTCTTTAACCAGCTGAAAATCTGGCAGTCACGTCAGGCCGAATGCAAGGCTGCTCTGCAGCGTCATACCTTGCACGATTGGCAGGCGATGTTGAAGCAGGCCTTGCAGATTGATCTGTTGATTAAAGGCGTTCGTCCCAAATTGAATGACGAGGCCATTTGGATGGGGTTGAGTGCATTAGTCAGGCAAATCGCCAGTTAATAAGAGAGCTTTGCACGAGTGGGGCGCGAGAGAAAAATGAGGAAAAAATTGGCTGATTGTGGCGGAAAACGCAGCTAATAGCTGGCTATTAGCAAGTTT
>JACXUQ010000323.1 GCA_014763835.1 Thiotrichales bacterium | reverse complement strand
CTGGCGGCACTATGAAAACTCATTTGCTGCTGCACCTGTTCAATGGCATGAAAAGCATGGGAGAAGGCGATGTTCATCAGCTGCGTATCATCGAGCGTTTCAATGCCTATTTCCACAAAGGTGCCCAATAAGGGGCGCATGCGCTTGGTGACAGCGTTACTGAGCATGTTTAAGAACCAGCTGGTGCAGTGCCAGCAGACGTTTGACGCCATTGGTGATGTTACGGCAGGAAAGCGTCGCGCCGCTGATATTCTGGATATCACGGTTCAGCTTTAATTGGCTTTCAATGGTGCTGCCGACAAACTGGTCGCGCCAGGTTTTTTGGCTGACTTCGCCGCCATAGGTCTCGCGGTAGTCCATGATTTCAATGCCGATGACATCGCCTTGCGGGGAAATGGCCGTAGCATAAGTAATGAACTCGTGTTTGCCGATGACTTTATCGACAATAAACCAACCCAGTAAGGTATTGCCGTCCATGGCTTTCCAAACTTCCTGTTTTTTCCAGCGTTGGCGCACATCGCTCATCTCTTCAATGCGGTCACGCATATCATCGTTGAGTTCAATAAAGTTCTCTGCAAAACTCTGTGCTTGCGGGAATAGCGCATGCTGCGCTTGTTCGACGTTCATATACTGAATACCGTAAGCCGGAGAGGTAATCGCGGCTATCGGCAACATAAAAAGGGGAAAAGTGTTTTTCATAATATTCTCGAATGAAAATGAACAGGCCACCACATTGGTGGTGGCTGTATGGTGCAAGCTGAATCAGAAGTTGTAACCCAGTTTCAGGCGCACCTCCTGTTTGGTTTTTTCGATCAGGTGCAGGTCATCGGGTTGCCCGTCGTAAGTTTCACCGCCGCCGGTGATTTGCGGCAAGTAGGTCAAGGTGGACCAGAAGTGTTTTCCGCCATAATGCAGCGAAGGGCCGGCAAAAATAGACCAGCGTTCTTGGCCGACTTCCGTTTCATGCTCCTGCTCATAGATGGCTTCGGCGCCAAAAGACCAGTTAGGCGCAAAGCGGTAGGACACGCCGGTGCTTACATAGGTGCCGATTTCCATTTCGGGAACGGTTGGCCATTCATCCTCCGTTTTACCGCTGATCGCGGCACGCTGCGCGTGAGTGGCCTCAAGCCCGGTATTGGCAAGCCAGACCAACTGGCCGTCCATAAAGTATTTTTGCAGTAGCAGGTCGAAGGTGAAAGAGAGGGTGTCTTTGTCTTGGCCGGAGTGTTTATCGATGGTGTCGTACTCAATGCCAACGGCCGTAGCAAGGCCCATGTCATCCAACGCAGGCGTGAGGAAGCTGTATTTCAATTTACCTTCCAGACCCGAAAAGACCAAGCCGGAACTTTTTTCTTCAGGCAGGTAACCGTCGATAATCAGGCCGGAAGTTTCAATCGCATGGCCGATCAGTGCGATATTGCCGGAGAAGCGGTTGGTAAAGCCGTATTCCAGTTCGGTTTTGCTATCCATTGCGGTGTAGCTGCCTGTGCCTTTATCGCTGCGTTGGGTAAAGATTTGATAGGCTTCCAATGCGCCTTCAGGTAGCGGTTCTGCACCGCCGGTGTAGCCAAGCAGATTTTCTCCGGCTTGGGCCGAACCCATGCTCAAAGAGGCGGCAAAGACTGATGTCAGAAGAGGGGATGGCTTAATACGACGTTTCATGGTTTCTCCGGTTTTAATGTGTAATAAAAATAATTCGCGTTTGCATATGTTAATAAAAATTATGACAATGTCAATGCAACTGATAATGATTTCTATTAATAATTCTTTTTTATTTTGATAAAATAAACTTAAGCACATTGTTTTATTGAGATTTTTGAAACACATCTGTTGTCAAAAATAAGACCCGGTAGGAGGAATGGAGCATGAGTGTCAATATCAGTTTGGATGAAAAACAGTTGGTTGCCTTGTTTGCAGCCGGGGTGTTGCATCCCAGTGAATTGAAATGTTTGGACAATGCGTCACGCGACATTGTTAAAAGGCTCTGTTTAAGGATGTGTCATCCCAAGTCATGTAGCACGTGCGAAAACCACCT
>JACXUQ010000322.1 GCA_014763835.1 Thiotrichales bacterium | reverse complement strand
CAGGCGCATCCGACGACGGTCACCGGTTCGATCGGGGTGATTTCCGTGTCGCCCGATCTTTCACAGGCCATGGATAAGCTCGGCGTCGGCGTGAATGTCTATAAAAGCGGTGCCAGCAAGGATATGGGGTCGCCGTTTCGGGCCGCCAATCCGACCGATCAGGTGCTATTCCAGAAGCTGATTGCCGATATGGCCGCACGTTTTTACGGCTTGGTTGAGGAGCGTCGCGGGTTGAATGAGGCGCAGATGCGGCAAATCAAAAGCGCCCGCATCTACAGCGGCGCGGCCGCCAAGGAGGCGGGGCTGGTGGATTCGTTGGGGTATTTGTCCGACGCCACACAACAGGCCTGCGAGTTGGCGGGCGAAAAGCGCTGCGAAGTCATTGGCTACCGTTTCACTAAAAACCCCAATGCCTCGATCTACTCGCCTTCGGCAGCGGAGATGGTGAGCAGCCCGAATGCCCTGCTGCAAGTGCCTTTATTGGAAAGCGCCCTGCAGCTGACGCCGGGCATTTATTATCTGTATCAGCCCTGATCCGCTAGAGGCGCTTTAGCGTTTGGGTAAGGCGCGTGGAGCGTTGAGCGCAGGCTGGCCGGTTTTAAAATAAGCCATCTCCTGATTCAGAATCTGCGCCTGTTTGGCCATCTGCTCCGAGGCGCGGGCGGTTTCTTCGACCAGATTGGCGTTTTGCTGCGTGACCTGATCAATCTGCGCCATGGACTGATGCACGCGTTGGATGCCGGCCGACTGTTCTGTCGAGGCGTGGGCGATCTGATTAATCATCTCGCTGACGCTGGCAACCGAGGCGTTGATCTGCTGCAATACTTCACCGGAGTCGTGGGCCAGGGCACTGCCCTGGTCTACGCGCTGCACGGTGACTTCGATCAGATTCTTGATGTCCTTGGCGGCTTCCGCCGATTTCTGCGCCAGTGCGCGCACCTCTCCGGCCACCACCGCAAATCCGCGGCCGTGTTCGCCGGCACGGGCCGCTTCAACCGCGGCGTTCAAGGCGAGCAGATTGGTCTGGAAAGCGATGCCGTCGATCAGCGCCACAATTTCCGAAATCTCCTGGCTGGACGTCTGGATGGCGTTCATCGCCTGAATGGTCTCTTCCATGACGCGCGTACCCTGTTCCGATTTGCGCTGCACCTCGCTGGCGACCTGTGAGGCCTTCTGCGCGCCGGCGGTGTTGTTCTGCACCGTGGCGCTCATCTCCTGCATGGTATGGTTGGTGTGCTGCAGTTCGGAGGCCAGTTGCTGGATGCGCTCGCTTAGAACCTGCGTGCTCTCCGATACCTCGTTGGTCACTTGATTGACGCGGTGGGCCGCTTGCGAGGTGTTGTGAATGACCTCGCTGAGGCGGGTTGCCATTTCCACCGTGGCCTCGGAAAGCGCTTCCACGGCGTTTCTGAACAGCGACTCTTCATTGGGTTGCAGGTGCTGTTTCATGCGCTGGGACAGGTCGCCCTGAGCGAAGCCTTGTAACACCTTGGCGGCATCTTCGACCACACTGCGCAGCAGTTTCATATTGGCGTTATTGCCGACCTCCGTGCCGTATTTGACCACTTTGTAGACATTGCCGTCGTTATCGAAAATCGGGTTGTAACTGGCTTCCAGCCAGACTTCTTGCCCGGATTTATTAATGCGCTTGATGGTGCCGGAAAAGAATTTACCTTCCTTGAGATTCTGCCAGAGCTGCTTGTAGTCCTCCGATTTGCGGTACTCGGGGGTGACAAACAGGCTATGGTGTTTGCCAACCAGCTCGTTAAGCGAATAACCCATGGTTTTCAGGAAGTTATCGTTGGCGTGGCGGATGGTGCCGTCCAGATTGAATTCGATGACCGCCATGACACGGTTGATGGCCGCAATCTGCGAGCGGTTTTCCTTTTCCTGAGCCACCTGGGCGCTGATATCGGTGGCGAACTTGACGATTTTAGCGACCTTGCCGTGCTCATCCAGAATCGGGTTGTAACTCGCTTCCAGGCAGATGATGTGCCCGTCTTTTTTGATGCGCTCGATACGGCCGCTGAAAAAATC
>JACXUQ010000321.1 GCA_014763835.1 Thiotrichales bacterium | reverse complement strand
TGGAAACCAACAGCGGTTTGAAAGTCAAAATGAACAGCAACTTAAGCCTGAAGCTGGCTTATCAATACCGCAGCAACAGCGATCCTGCACCTGGCGTCAAAAAGGTCGATACGCAGACGCTGGCGACACTGATGTACGACTTCTAAGTCGCGTTGATGCAAAAAACCAAAAAACCGCCAATGGCGGTTTTTTGTTATCAACTCTTTACAATTTAACGTAACCCGGCCTGTTTGGTTTGCTGGGTGCGCTGGTAGATGCTCAAAAGCGCCTGATGACGTTGTGAATGTTTGAAAATATCCAATCCTAAAGGAGCGCCCCAGAAACACTCATCTCCTGCAATATTGGCCATGACTTGATTGGCAATGGCATCGCCAAAAAGATGTTTCAAGGCATTTTCGCAAACATCCCCTTCCAGCGTCATCTGCAACGCATATTCAAACGCCTTATAGGTCACACCCCATTGGCCCAACGGGTCGATAAAATACAAAGACTCCTGCACCGCGTCGAGTGCCGCCTCGTAATCCCGGGCACTTAATGCCAGCCAGAAACGTAAATCGCTGACTTTCATTTGCGACCAGAAACTGTTCGGATCGGGCATCAAACCGATTAAAGAGGCAATCCCCTGGTGCTCGCTTAAACCTAGGCTGTCGATTTCATCCAGTACCGAGGCGAAATCGCAGTGTGCATTCACTTCGAGCAAGAGTTCGCGCAGCACGCGGCCGACATTCTGATTGCTGTCAACCAGTTCGCTGCACGGGTAAATCTCCGACATGCCGGGCACCACGATACGGCAGGCTGGAAAGCCGTAGTGCTCATACTGTGCTACATATACCTCACAACCCTGTTGATGCACCAGGCTGACCAGCTGCTGCCACTGGAACTCGGTGCTGCCGGAATAGTCCCAAGGCGTAAATGCAAAATCGGCTTCCTGAGAGATAAAGCGTGCATGTATCAACCCGCTGGAATCGATAAAGTGGTTTTCGATATTTTCGTCTTCCGCCACCAGGTCGGCATCGAATACCGGCGTCTGGAAGCCGTCCAGATTGCCGAGCTGGCGGCCTTGCAGTGATTCCGTCAAGGTACGTTCCAATGCGACCTCAAAAATGGGATGGGCGCCGAAGGAAGCGAAACAGCGTCCACTCTTCTGTTCAAACAAGGTCACATTCACCACCGGGAAATGGCCGCCAAGTGATGCATCGCGGATGGATACCTCAATCCCCTCTTGCTTCAAGGCTTCGCGCGCCGCAAGCACCGCATGGAAGGAGGCGATCGCCTCTTCGGGAATTTCCGGCAAACAGAGGTTTTCGCGCATGATTTTGTTTTTGACCCAGCGCTCGAATACTTCGGACAAGCCCTGAACCTGCGCTTCCAAAAGCGTATTGCCTGCTGACAAGCCATTGCTGGCGTAAATATTACTGAAGAGGTTGGCCGGGAAGTACACCGTTTCACCATTACTGGCGGCTTTAAGCGGTAAAGTGCGAATCACTCTGCTGGAGTCGTTCAGGCTGAGCAAGTCTTCCGCTTGATATTCATCAGCCGGGTCATAAAACCGCCAGAGTGCGTCATTCAGGCAGTTACGGTAATCGGTCAGCGCAATAGCCTTTTCATCGGGATAGTATAGCCAGTCGCCCGCATTGAGCGATTTTGGCTCAGTTTCCAGCCAGTAATCGGAAAAGAAATAGTTAGTGGACAGACGTTCGAGGAACTCTCCCAAGGCACTTGCCAAGGTCGCTTTGCGGCTCGTGCCTTTACCGTTGGTAAAGAGTCCGGGGCAGTGGCGGTCGTGTATGTGCAATGAGTAAACATGACTGACCGGGTTGAACCAGGAGGCTTCGACAATATCGAATCCGGCCTGCTTCAACAGGGTCTGCATACGCTCAATCGAGGTTTCCAAACAGGCATCCTTGCCTTTAATAAACGTTAACTCACTCATTTTTCCGTTCTCTTGGGTGATTCAACCACTATTTGAGAGCTTTGCACGAGTGGGGCGCGAAATAAAAATGAGGAAAAAATTGGCTGGTTGAGGCGGAAAACGCAGCTAATAGCTCGCTATTAGCAAG
>JACXUQ010000320.1 GCA_014763835.1 Thiotrichales bacterium | reverse complement strand
GTCTAAAGAGACCATATAATTTCTACTGTTGTAGATTATATCGTGCCATAGTTTGCGGGGTAGGTCTAAAGAGACCATATAATTTCTACTGTTGTAGATCAAAACAGTATCATCTGTCTACTATACAGTCTAAAGAGACCATATAATTTCTACTGTTGTAGATAAGATGAGAGTGCATCTTCTGCTCCTTGTCTAAAGAGACCATATAATTTCTACTGTTGTAGATATCGTACACTTTAGTCGTTGTGATCACGTCTAAAGAGACCATATAATTTCTACTGTTGTAGATATTACAGACATGTTACCAAATATGCTGTCTAAAGAGACCATATAATTTCTACTGTTGTAGATTAAATTGTTTCACTAATGTTTCAAATGTCTAAAGAGACCATATAATTTCTACTGTTGTAGATTCCACTATGCATGATAGGATCTCATCGTCTAAAGAGACCATATAATTTCTACTGTTGTAGATTTTCAATAAAAGCACCTATTTATGTTAGTGTCTAAAGAGACCATATAATTTCTACTGTTGTAGATAGCGAGGTCTTCATCCCACTCCGCTTGTCTAAAGAGACCATATAATTTCTACTGTTGTAGATTCAATCGAGTTGATGAGTTGCTTTGTGGTCTAAAGAGACCATATAATTTCTACTGTTGTAGATGATATAGACTGGTGAAAATAGATGATGTCTAAAGAGACCATATAATTTCTACTGTTGTAGATGCTTTTCAGGAAAGATGACATGCTTTCGTCTAAAGAGACCATATAATTTCTACTGTTGTAGATGCTGTGCCCTGGATGGGTATTGTGTGAAGTCTAAAGAGACCATATAATTTCTACTGTTGTAGATTACAGTCAATCTTTACTATCAAGCAGGTCTAAAGAGACCATATAATTTCTACTGTTGTAGATATAAAGGTGGTGAGTTATATAAAGCAGTGTCTAAAGAGACCATATAATTTCTACTGTTGTAGATGTTAAGCTTGATAAACTTAACTATACGTCTAAAGAGACCATATAATTTCTACTGTTGTAGATAACATCTTATTATTCTTCTATGTTTATGTCTAAAGAGACCATATAATTTCTACTGTTGTAGATATACACTTTGCATGTTTGCACCGTATCGTCTAAAGAGACCATATAATTTCTACTGTTGTAGATCAAACAACGCTTCTGCCATTGCCTTGGGTCTAAAGAGACCATATAATTTCTACTGTTGTAGATTTGAATTGCTAAAAATACTACAAAGCGTCTAAAGAGACCATATAATTTCTACTGTTGTAGATGAAAAGATATGTTTGATAACCTTTCAGTGGTCTAAAGAGACCATATAATTTCTACTGTTGTAGATTGCAGCAGCAGTTTCTTGAATCTGCAGTCTAAAGAGACCATATAATTTCTACTGTTGTAGATACAGGCGTTAATGTTGAAGAGATCAGCGTCTAAAGAGACCATATAATTTCTACTGTTGTAGATAGGCTATATTCTTTTAATGTCTCATAAGTCTAAAGAGACCATATAATTTCTACTGTTGTAGATACGGCGGGTTTGATACAGATTTGTCTGGTCTAAAGAGACCATATAATTTCTACTGTTGTAGATTGGGCTATTGTTATTTTACTATTTTTGTCTAAAGAGACCATATAATTTCTACTGTTGTAGATAAAGATGATGAGATATTTATTTGTGTTGTCTAAAGAGACCATATAATTTCTACTGTTGTAGATTAGGATCCTGGCAGGTCCCAAAAGTGTGTCTAAAGAGACCATATAATTTCTACTGTTGTAGATGTTGTCAAATGTGTAGTGACGAGATGGTGTGTCTAAAGAGACCATATAATTTCTACTGTTGTAGATATTTGTGGGCGGTGGTCACCGTTTTTGTCTAAAGAGACCATATAATTTCTACTGTTGTAGATTTCTCTTTCTTACACCACTCGTTAAGTGTCTAAAGAGACCATATAATTTCTACTGTTGTAGATCGAGAAAAGCGGCCAGGAACTATCTGTAGTCTAAAGAGACCATATAATTTCTACTGTTGTAGATTGGAATGAC
>JACXUQ010000027.1 GCA_014763835.1 Thiotrichales bacterium | reverse complement strand
CCTTTACGCTGCAAAGTCTGAATCATAACAAAACCACCTGAACGCCTCTGTCCGGAGGCTTTCAAAAGTCAATAAATGGCGCCTATTATAATGCCCGCCGATGTTTTTAATATGGCCGTTTCATCTTCTGCATCGCGTATTGATAGATAATCTTAAGTCCGCGCAAATGAATTCTATTTTGATTAAAGCACCGCAACCTTTAGACTGAAAACAACGGTGCGACTGCGGCCTCATGCCGCGATTTCCAGCCGCTCACCAAGCTTCCCCCAACCAAAGGAAGACGTGTATGACCAGCCAAAATGCCTCGGAAAGCTATCTCTCGCCCAACCCGCCGGAGGCATCCGCGCCGCTGCATGACGAGCCGCTCTACACCTGCCCGATGCATCCGCAAATTCGCCAGAACCATCCCGGCGCTTGTCCTATTTGCGGTATGGCACTTGAAGCGGTTCCCGCATTCACGCCAGGTGCTGTAGAAAACAACACCGAGCTGCATCAAATGCAACGACGCTTCTGGGGCAGTGCCATACTGACCCTCCCCACCTTTATTCTGGCCATGCTCGGGCTTCCTGCCGGCATGTTGCCTGATGTTGGCTGGCTGTCTGCCTCACAAATGCTGCAATGCCTGTTAGCCACGCCAGTGGTGTGGTGGGGAGGCAGGCCGTTTTTCACGCGCGCATGGCAAAGTCTAACATCGCTCAACCTCAATATGTTCACCCTGATTGCAATGGGAACCGGCAGCGCCTGGTTTTACAGTGTGATTGCGCTGTTCATGCCGGCGTTATTCCCTGCCTCCATGCATAATCAACAAGGTCATGTAGAGGTGTATTTTGAAGCAGCTGCGATGATTACCACCCTGGTACTACTAGGACAGGTTCTGGAAATAAAGGCCCGCATCAGGACACACGGAGCCATCAAACTGCTTCTCGGCATGGCGCCTAAAACCACATGGAAACTCGATCCTCAAGGTCACGAAGTGGCTACACCGATTGATGCGATCATGCCCGGTGATCGCCTTAAAATCAAACCGGGAGAAAAAATCCCCGTGGATGGCATCGTCGTCGAGGGCCGCTCACATGTGGATGAGTCGATGATAAACGGCGAACCCGTCCCTCTCCTCAAACAAAAAGAGAGCCCGCTCTTTACCGCCACACTTAACGGCTCGGGCGTGTTAATCATGCAAGCGCAAAAAGTAGGCAAACAAACGCTATTCGCGCAAATTATCGATATGGTATCCAAGGCACAGTCCTCAAAAGCGCCCATTCAAAAAGTGGCCGACAAACTGTCCGCCGTTTTCGTTCCTGTGGTTCTGCTCATTGCGCTTATTGCCTTTATCGGCTGGTGGCAGTTTGGGCCAGCCCCCAGCCTTTCCTACGCGTTGGTTGCCAGCGTATCCGTCCTCATTATCGCCTGCCCGTGTGCGCTGGGCTTGGCGACGCCCGTATCCATTACGGTTGCTCTGGGAAAAGGCGCTACACACGGGATACTCATTAAGGACGCCGAGGCGCTCGAAACACTGGAAAAAGTCAATCTGCTGATTGTTGACAAAACCGGCACCTTGACCGAAGGACGCCCCAGTCTGATCCAGACTATTCCCGTGAAAAACCTCTCCGCATCTGAGATTCAACATATGGCCGCGGCACTCGCTAACAACAGCGACCACCCCTTTTCCAAAGCCATCACCGCTCATCCCCAAACCGATCCCGCACAGCTCAAAACCGTCGACGATTTTGAGTCCGTAACCGGAAAAGGCCTGATCGGAATCATAGAGGGAAAAACGGTCGCCCTGGGAAATCTAGCCCTCATGGAACAATACGGGATACAGACCACCCCGTTAAAACAACAGATGCAGGAATACACGCAAAAAGGCCATACCGTTCTCTTTCTAGCGATAGAAAAGGTAATGTACGGCTATCTAGTGCTCGCCGACCGGATCAAAACGGACACACCACAAGCCATTCGGAAAATTCAACAGGCCGGGTTAAAAATCGTCATGCTGACAGGAGATAGTGAAACAAGCGCCAATGCAATAGCGCAGCAACTAAAACTGGACCAGGTAGAGGCCAACGTACTGCCTGACGAAAAGGCCAAATGGGTGAGCCACTTCCAACAACAGGGCTATATCGTAGCCATGGCCGGAGACGGCATCAACGACGCACCCGCACTGGCTCAGGCCGATGTAGGCATCGCGATGGGAAACGGAACAGATATCGCCAAAGAGAGTGCCGACATCACGCTGGTAAAAGGCCATCTTAACGGAATCGTTACCGCCATCGAATTAAGCCGCAACACCATGAAAAATATTCGTCAAAACCTGTTTTTCGCCTTTGCCTACAACAGTGCCGGCATCCCCGTTGCCGCCGGTGCGCTCTACCCTTTTGCTGGACTTTTACTCTCGCCCATGATCGCCGCAGCCGCCATGAGCTTCAGTTCCGTTTCCGTGATTGCCAATGCCTTACGTCTCGCCAAAATGAAACTTTAGCCACCCCTGCAATAGGGGCACACTCTCTAAAAACCGTACTGCAAGCAAGGTAAGATTTTCATGACAATAAAAATTCCAACCAAAAAGAACCAAATCCAACCGGCTAACATAGCTAAGAAATTAAGAAACGAGGGGTGATTGACTATTTACGATTTTTTATAAAAATTGAGCAAATCATTTTGCGTATTCACGTTCAGAAAGGTCTGTCCGTGGCCGACAATGCCACTGGTTTTTTCACACAGAATCTCATGTTCTGAAAACAGCGACAAAAAATCCTTGATTGACCGTTTTCCTTCGTCCAAATACTTTGTAAGAGCAGGCAAAACAATAGATGGTAACGATAAGCTTGCAAAATGTGATCGTCCACCCGCTTGCCACACACCAATCTTATTTCCCCTGACATCCGCCATTTTTGCCACATAATCCTGAGGGACCTGCGGTGAATCGACCGGATAGGTAATCCAACGCTTGACCTGAGGTATGTCCTCCACTCTAAGTTCCATCAAGGCGTTCTCACGCATCATTACAGACTCCATGCCAGACAAAGGCCCCCAAAACCCTGAACGCCTGTCAACCACAACCGGATGTCCTAAGTCTAAATAATCACTTAGATTGCGATTGGCGCTGATAAAAATGGGGGCGGAATTATCACCAAATACGCTCTCGCATTGCTGGCTTAGTGCATTCAAAACTTGTTTGATCATCGGCTGGTTTTCATAAAGGCACCATCCTTTATCCAATCCCCCCATACGCCGCCCTTCACCGCCCGACAGAATCATCACGCCAATCCGTTCAACAACGTTACGTTCAAACTCTTTTTCCATAGAAACTTCACCCATGCTGACAGCCATAAGACCAATATTCGACCATCTGATTAATTTCATACGGCTTAGATGATTCCAGACGGATGTAGCCTGTCGCATCATGCAAAACACTCAAACGACTGGCACTGCCTGATTCAACCGGCATCACACCGTCCTGATTTTTACAAACCTGCACCCATCTGACCTTTTCACCACTGGGCATCGCTTGCAAAATTCTGACTTTTTCAGCAAGCGCCTGCCATTCAGATGCACCGGAAAGTTTTCTTAAAACCTCTTCGGCAAATAACTTAAAACTCATAAACGCAGCCAACGGATTACCCGGCAACGCCAAAATCAACGCCTGATCAAGCTTTGCGAATGCAAAAGGTTTTGCCGGCTTCATAGCCAATTTCCATGCCCAGGATTCATGCAATGCCAACATGGCACTTTTAATATGGTCTTTGTGGCCAACGGATGAGCCGCCTAAGGTCATAATCAAATCAACTTTCTCAGACCAATCCTGAAACAGCTCCGATATGATTTGCTGGCTATCGCTTGCATGCACCACTGCAACCACCTCTACGCCCAGAGACTCACATAAAGCGGCTATCTGGAAACTATTGGCGTCATAGACGCCTCCAATAGAATAAGCGTCTCCAGGCACCAACAGCTCGTCCCCACTTGTCATAATGAGCACACGCGGTTTACGCAACACCAACACATCCCTGATTCCAACAGAGGCCAAAAGACCTATCTCCCGAACCTTGACTACATGACCTTTTGGCAGTAAAACATCGCCCAATTTCACATCCGATCCCACTGTCTTTACGTGATACCCACGTCTCAGATGGACAGGGTTGGATAAATGCTCGAATCCTTGTCCTGATTCTCGACCAACCCTTTCATTCATCTCAGGCTTTCTTACCGCAGCCTCTTCAAACGGCACAACGGTATCGAAACCTTCTGGCAACATGGCACCAGTCATAATCCTGACCGCATCGGCAGGGAAACATGACGGGGGCATTTGCCCTGCATAGATTGTGTCCACCACAGGCATAAAATCGGTCTGATTCGTGCTACTAAAGGCATACCCATCCATCGCACTTTGCGGCCAGCCAGGCAAATTAAGAGGTGAAACCACCTCCTCAGCCAGTACACGCCCGACAAGTTGATTAAGCGTTACTCGTTCTGTTTCCTGCAAGGCTTTCACTTGTGAAAGAACGAAAGATTTCACCGCGTCATATTGACTCAATACCTTGTGATTCTTTTGTAGCATAATAACCTCTCTCATCTACCCCGTGACTCCGCCCCTAAGCATGGCGTTTTTGCCAGAGTTTGTTGGCCTCCATTAGTGCCATATCAAGCTCGAGGCCACGTAATAACATCAAAATTGAAGCTGTGGTAGCGATGACCGACGCTTCGCCGTAAACGTCTTCACGCTCCCCACGCCACAACGCCATCAGATCGGCACTACTCCAAGTCTCTGGCCTGACCTGACGATCAATTATTCCCCTGAAAGGCGTGGTTTGAGGTGTTTCAGTTGCAGCTTCATCGCCATCCCGTTTTGAAACGAATAAATTCGTCAGCGCATCCGGTCTGACCTCCGCCTCGCCACCCTCGCCTTTGAAAACCAGATTGCGACGCGTTCCTAAAGAGATTGCTACTGCATGATGCAGATTCTCAACCCCCTTGTGGTAGATTCCCTGAACAGCACAGGGAGCATTGAGCGGGTTTAGCAGTTTCACCGCTGTGTTGAAAACGGTCCGCACCCCCAATTCTGATTTAAGATGCAGAATCTCACGCAACTGCGGTGCATAAGTGGCTAAAGGCAAGTACACCAACTCCCCATCATGAATGTGCTGTCTGGCATCCTTGATGCTCTTAGCCTCATAGGCCCCCAATTCCTGCATAAAGGCTTGCGCATAATGGCGGTTGGCAAACTGTCCTTCGTCACCATGCAAACAGATACGGATACCGTTCTGCACCAACAATTTAGCACTCAGCAAATAATAAGGCGGGTAGCGCCACTTTCCGGCGTAGGACGACCAATCCAGATCAGCGCCACTTGGCTCCTCGGAAGCAAGCGTCAGGGCACGACGCAATCCTTTGACAAAACCGATCAGCTCCTCAGGCGTCTCACCATTTGCTCGCATCAACAGCAAAAAAGCACCCAACTGCTTATCCGTCACATTCCCTTGCAAAATCATTTCCAGAGCCGAAGAGGCCTCCTCTTCGGTTAAAGGACGTCGACTTTTGGGGCCCTTGCCTAAAATGCGCAGATAATGACTGAAAGGATGATCTGTCGATATCATCATGCCCCCTATACCGCCAGCTTCTGCAACAATTCGGATGCATCATATGGAACTGCATGTTGCGTAAAACACCCGGCCTGTTGAATCCTTTCACGCACTTTGATTACCTCACCTACCACCAATAGAGCCGGGGGTTTAATCGACTGTTTCGCGATCGTTTCCGTTAATTTACCTAAGGTGCATACCGTGACCTTCTGATCCGCACAGGTACCCTTTTCGATAATAGCCGCGGGGATATCCGGGTTCATGCCATGTGCAATCAACCCGGCTTGAATCTTGGGCGCGTTCTTAATTCCCATATAAAACACCATCGTGTCCCCGGAACGCGCCAGACGACCGTAATCAATCGCACTGCCCCCTTCCTGCTGATGACCCGTCACCAGCACAACGGCTTGAGAAAACTCACGGTGTGTCAACGGTAAATCAGCATAAGCCGCACACCCGGCAGCAGCAGTGATTCCTGGTACGACCTGATAGGCGACCCCGGCTTTGGCCAACTCCTCCACCTCTTCGCCGCCGCGCCCGAAGATATAAGGATCTCCGCCCTTCAAACGGGCAACGCGTTTGCCTTGTTTCGCATACGCCACCAACATCCGACAGATATCCTCCTGCGGCACGGCATGTTCTTTGGATTTTTTGCCCACATACACGCGTTCAGCTTCACGACGCGCCATGTCGACAATTTCCGGCGATACCAGACGGTCATACAAAACCACATCGGCCTGCTGTAAAAGGCGCTGCGCCTTAAAGGTCATCAATTCCGGATCACCCGGACCGGCTCCGATGATGTAAACTTCGCCGGCCGGAAGGTCAGTTTTGCCAAACGCCTCCAAACGTTTTTCCAATAACGTGGCCGCTTCGGAGCTGTTTCCGTATACCGCCTTATCTATGAACAGACCATCCAACAAACTTTCCCAAAATGCCTTGCGCCCCTCGGTTGATGCAACAGCGTCTTTGACCTTTTCCCGGTAACGCCCCACCAACTCGGTCAAACGGCCAAAGCCATGGGGAATCATCGACTCCAGTTTGGCCTTCATCACCCGCGCCAGCACCGGCGAGCGTCCGCCCGTAGAAATGGCGATAGTCATCGGTGAACGATCCACGATCGCCGGCAGAATAAAATCGCAAAACTCGGTCTGATCGGCGACATTGACCGGCACGCCGACCGATTGACAATATGCGTAAACCGCCTGATTAACCGCCTGATCGTCGGTGGCTGAAATCACCAGTTTAGGAAGTTCTCCGTTAAAAACGCTTGCCATCAGCGTCTGACTGAACTCCCCCGGATACCAGATGATTTTTTGCTGTTGCAAGAAACCCCGCATCTCGGACTTCAACTCCGGCGCAATCACCGTAACCTTAGCGCCCGCCTGAATAAAAAGGTCCGCCTTGCGTGCGGCCACGACACCACCGCCAACAATCAAACAAGACTGCTGCTTGATATTCATGAAAATCGGTAAATAATCCATCTCACACCTCCAAACCCGGTTATCCCGCCAGCTCAATGACATCGGTTAAAATTTCACGTAGTTCCGGAACACAACTTCCGCAGTTGGTTCCGGCCTTCAACGCCAGACCAATCGCCTCTACGCTGGTCAGTTGGTCCCGCTTGATCGCCTCGACAATCGTATTCATGCCGACACTGAAGCAGGAACAAACCATCTTGCCCACATCCTTGGCACCGCTTTCCCGGCCCGCCAACAAACTGCGTCGGTGAAGCGATTCAAGCGCGTCTTGCACAAACAACCCGCCCAACCAATCACGACGGATATGTGAAGAAAGGGTTCCTTGTTGCGCTGCATCCACAAACATGACCGATTGCAAGCGTTCATCCTTCAGGCACGCCAACCTGAGCTGCTGGCGTTTGACATCCTCATATTCCAGCCAGTCGACAGCGCCCGATGCCTTTGCATCAGCATTGACTGCCTGTTTGATCATCGCCTGCAGAACCTCCATGCTTTCCGGCAACGCAAAATTTCCGGACAATTCGTAACGGAAAAAGTCCTCACCCTTGACCTTCACCCAGTAAAGCTCGCCATCAGATTGACCGACACCTTTCAACTGCGATTGAACTCGCGGCAAATCCAAGGCGACCCGACTTAAGATCACCGCCCGCCAGTTGGTATGAAAGGCCTCGACCTTGACCACGGAATGTTTGGATTCCGGCTGGCCGGACAGCGGATCGACATTGGCCTTCACCAGCACATCCACGCGGCCATGACTGGCGTATTGCGCCGTCCAGTGCATCGGCGCAAACACCTCACCCGGACGTTGTGCATCACTCAGCTCCAACCTTCCTATATACACACCTTGCTCATTGGAAACCTTGACCAATCCTCCTGCATCCAGTCCCAAGGTGCGCGCATCATCGGGATGAATCGATAAATAGGGTTCATCCCGGTGCACCATCAACTTGCCGGTTTTTGCCGTGCGCGTCATGGTGTGCCACTGGTCACGGATGCGCCCGGTGTTGAAGATAAAAGGTGCCTGTTCGCTGCGCCGGCTTCTGGGTTCAGCCGGCGTAATCGGCAAAAAGCGCGCCCGACGGTTCGGCGTAAAAAACAAGCCATCGCCAAACAGGCGTTTAGTACCGATGGGATGGCCGTTTTCATCCTTGGACAGCACCGGCCATTGCACCGGTTTAAGCGTGAGATATTCCTTTTCCGACAACCCCACCAAAGCCGACAGATTGAAATCCCGCAGCGACTCACCTTCGGCAAGGCCGTTCTCAAATGCCGACAATCTGGCGTGTTCATCAAAGATCTCGGCAACGGAGCCATAATCAAACGCCGACTCAAACCCCATACGCTTGGCCACTTCGCAAATCAGCCACCAATCCGGTCTGGCCATTGCCGGACCTTGCATAAAACGGCGCTGAATGGAGATCGTCCGGTCGGAATTGGTCACCGAACCGCTGGTTTCCCCCCAGGTCAGCGCTGGCAATAAAATATCCGCGACTTCGGTGGTATCGGTGTTCTGCATACAGTCGGAAACCACCACGCAATCGCAAGCCGCCAAGGCGTCCTTGACCGCATCGGCATTGGGCATGGAAACCGCCGGATTGGTGTTCATAATCCAGATGGCTTTGATTCGGCCATCTGCCACCGCATCGAACATATCCACCGCTTTCAACCCCTCGCGCTTGGCCATGTTTGGCGCCTGCCAGAAACGTGCGACCCGTTCAACATTTTCAGGCTGGGTAAAATCCATATGCGCCGCCATCTGGTTGGCCAGCCCCCCCACTTCGCGCCCGCCCATCGCATTCGGCTGCCCGGTGATGGAGAATGGTCCCGCCCCCTCATAGCCAATTTTGCCGCTGGCCAGATGACAGTTGATGATGGCATTGGACTTATCCACGCCGGTGGTGGACTGGTTCACCCCTTGGGAATACAGCGTTACCGCCTTTTGCTTGCCCGCAAACCAAGCACACCATTGCTCAAGTGCGTCTTCATCCAGATCGCACTGCAGTGCCACATCACGCAGTGCGATCTGGCCTTCTGCGGACGCCAGCGCGGCTTCGAATCCTTCAGTGCAACGTTCGATATACGCCGTATCCGTCGCTTGATGCGCCACCAGATAATTCAGCAGACCGTTGAACAGCACCGCATCGCTGCCGGGACGCAACGCCAAATGGATGTCGGCAATATCGCAGGTTGCCGTGCGACGGGGGTCGATGACCACTACCTTCATCTCGGGACGGACTTTTTTAGCCGCCGCGATGCGCTGATAGACAATCGGATGCGCCCAGGCGGTATTGGAACCGACCAAGGTAACCAAATCCGCCTGCTCCAAATCCTCATAGGAACAGGGAACTGTATCCGAGCCGAATGCACGCTTGTAACCCACCACCGCAGACGCCATGCACAAGCGCGAATTCGTATCGATATTCGCTGTGCCGATAAATCCTTTCATCAGCTTGTTGGCAACATAATAGTCCTCGGTCAGCAACTGCCCCGACACATAGAACGCCACACTGTCCGGACCGTGCGCTGCAATGGTCTGCTTAAAGCGCTGCGCGACTTCGTTCAGTGCAACCTCCCAATCCACCGGTTTGCCGTCCACTTGCGGCGTCAGCATCCGTCCTTCAAAATCCAGCGTCTCGCCGGTAGCAGAACCTTTTACACACAGCCGACCGAAATTGGCAGGATGGTTCTTGTCCCCTGCAACCTTCACTTTATGGTTCAGATTGTCAGTCCTGACCTCAATACCGCAACCCACACCGCAATAAGGACAGGTGGTTTTGATAACAGAAGGGATACACTCATCAGCTTGCATAACTGGCATTTCCTTGTTGCTTTAAGGCGTTAAGACTTGCACTGTTTTCCAAGCCCTAAAACGCAAAAAGGCCCACCTGGCCTATTTGACCAAGTGAGCCTCATAACTCAATAACTTCAACTTTATCCGTTAATAGCGGGGTTTATTCCAAATAATAAAAATCAATTAAATTCAATTGCTTATATTAAAAACAAAGCTCGTCAACCGGTTTTTAAACAGATTCATCCATCACCAAAAACGTTCTTTTGCACCATTATTGAACGATTTCAACCCTCTGCTTTAGCGACACCTCTACCCGATCACCGGCGACTCGAGCGGCATAAACAGGCAGAAAAACACC
>JACXUQ010000319.1 GCA_014763835.1 Thiotrichales bacterium | reverse complement strand
TGGCTCTCTTTTCTGGCGGTCGCGCTGATTTTTGCGACGCTACAGATTCCGGCTGTTAAAACGGCGAAACGCTGGCAGCAGTTGTTGTGGATTCAACTGGTGCTGACGCTCGGTCTGGCGCCTTATCTGTGGTGGGCGTACCATTTTGTGCCGTCGATCAGTTTTGTCGCCAATTTGATTGCCGTGCCGTTTGTCAGTTTTATCGGTCTGCCGCTGCTGTGGCTGGTGAGTTTTGTCGCTTGGTGGTCGCCGCATTGGGCGGTGATGCTGATGTCGGTAGTGGATCCCGTTTGGCAGGGTTTTTGGCAGCTGTTAGCATGGTTTGCAACGTTTTCTTTTCCGCTGTTAATGCCAATCGAACCGCTTGGTTTGGCGTTATTCACGGCGCTCTTGTTCGGCGTCTTGTACCTGTTTGCCGCACAGAAACGCTACCGCTGGTATTGGACTGCGCTAGGGTTGGCTTTGTGGCCGCTGTATGGTTTGGTGGCTGATTTTCCGCGTCCGTCTGCCAACCAACTTCAAGTGCACCTGCTGGATGTCGGCCAGGGGCAGGCGGCGGTGCTGGAAACCGCCCGGCATGTGCTGGTCTATGACACCGGGGCGCGTTGGGGCGACAAGATGGACGGCGCCAAATTGGCGATCTTGCCGTTCCTGCGCAGCCGCGGTTGGCAGGTGGTTGATGTGGTCATGGTCAGCCATAGCGATATCGATCATGCCGGTGGATTGGCGCGGCTGTTGCAAGAACAAAAGGTGAGCGAGGTGGTTAGCGGACAACCGCAAAAGGTGGCAGAGGTGGTAGCGCTTAAGCAACCTATTTTGCCTTGCTATGCGGGGCAAAGTTGGCAGTGGGACGGGGTGCGGTTTGAGGTGTTGTGGCCGCTACAGAATGCGCCAGAAGCGGACAATGATAATGACGCTTCCTGCGTACTCAAAGCCTGTGCAGCCGGACAGTGTGTACTCCTTACCGGCGATTTAAGCGAACGCGGCGAAAAACGCCTGTTGCAGACCTCGGACGCCAACAGCGTGCGGGCCGATCTGCTGATTGCAGGGCATCATGGCAGCCGTTATTCATCTTCGACACGCTGGCTTGAGGCGGTTCAGCCCGAGGTCGTGCTGTTTTCCAGCGGTTACCACAACCGTTTTCAATTTCCGAATAGGGAAACCTTGCAGCGTCTGCCGCCAAACGTTAATTGGTATAACACGGCGTGTTCGGGCGGCATCGGCTTTACCTTAGGTGGCGATGAATTTAAGCGCCAACCGGACTATGAGGTCAGAAAACAGCGCCAAAAGTGGTATCATCATCGCTGTTTAGAAGCAGAACAAGGGGTGTTGTATCAATGAACCATAAGCGGAAACCTGGGCAATGAGTTGGCCGCGATTTTGGCGTGAAACGCGCTGGCAGACGCAACTGCTTAAACCCCTGTCGTGGTGGGTGTGTTCCATTGCCAGAAAACGCCTGCAAAATTTTAAACAGGCCGGGTCGGCGACGCCGCCGGGCGTTTGCGTGATTGTGGTGGGCAATGTGGTGGTCGGCGGCAGCGGCAAAACCCCTTTTATTAGCTGGTTAACGCGGCAGTTGCAGGCGCACGGTTTGCGCGTGGGGATTATCAGCCGCGGTTACGGCGGTAACAGCCGTGTTTGGCCGCGCGAAGTGACACAAGACTCCGATCCTAAAGCCGTCGGTGACGAACCGGTCATGCTGGCGCAGCAGTTACAGATGCCGATTGTCGTGGCGCCAAACCGTAAAGCCGCGCTGGAGGCTTTGCTGGCTAAGAATGCGCTGGATGTGGTGATCAGTGACGACGGGCTGCAACACTTCGGTCTGCCGCGCGATGTCGAAATTGTGCTGATTGACAGCGAGCGTTTGTTCGGCAACGGCTTGTGCCTGCCAGCCGGGCCTTTGCGTGAGCCGCTCGATCGATTGCAGCAGGTCGATTTCTTGGTTTATAACGGCGAGTTGAACCTTATCCAACAACCGGCCAAGGTACAGGGTTGGATTCAGTCGTGGGATGACAAAAGTTACGCCATGCAACTCAAACCCTTGCGCCTGCGCCATCTGTTTGAGGCATCCAAAATCATG
>JACXUQ010000026.1 GCA_014763835.1 Thiotrichales bacterium | reverse complement strand
TGTGCAAGCAAAGTGGTGGGTACTAGCACGGCGACTTGTTTGCCGTCATAGGCGGCAATAAAGGCGGCACGCATGGCGACTTCGGTCTTACCGAAACCAACGTCACCGCACACCAGTCGATCCATCGGGCGTTTATTGTGCATGTCTGCCAGCACCGCTTCAATCGCGGCCTGCTGGTCGGGGGTTTCCTCGAACGGGAAACTCGCGGCAAAGCGCTGGTAGGCGTCTTCGGGTGTGGTGAAGGCATAACCTGGGCGTGCCTCGCGCTGCGCGTAGATGTCCAACAGTTCGGCGGCGACATCATGGACTTTCTCGGCGGCCTTGCGCTTGGCTTTTTCCCATTTGTCGCTGCCGAGTTTATGCAGCGGGGCGGTTTCCGGCGTGGCGCCGGTATAGCGACTGATCAGATGCAAAGAGGTGACCGGCACATAGAGTTTGGCTTCGCCGGCGTATTCGATCATCAGAAATTCGCGTGCTTCGCCTTGGATTTCCAGGGTTTGCAGACCTTGGTAGCGGCCGACGCCGTGGTCGATATGGACGATCGGGCTGCCGATGTCGAGTTCGATGAGGTTGCTGATGGCGCTGTCGAAATCGCTGTGTTTGCGTTTACGGCGGCGTTTTTGCACGACCGTCTGGCCGAAAATCTGGCTTTCGCTGATGACACACAGTTTGGCGGTGTAGATGGACTCTTCGAGCGGACTGACGAGGATGCTGTAACGTGCGTCGCTCTCCAGTGCCGCCTGCCAGTCGGCGACAATCTGCGGATGCTGTTTGTGCTTGCCCAGCAGGGTCAGCAGGGTTTCGCGGCGTCCAGTGGTTTCAGCGCTGTAGATAATCCGCCCTTTGTATTGGTCGCAGAAGGCGTTGAGACGTGCTAGCGGGTATTCGCTTTGCGGTTGCACGCTCAAATCGGGCAGGGTCAGCGTATCGAACAGATGGGTGGTTTTGTCGGTCTGCGCGCTTTGCAGGGTAATGCGGTGGTGCTGCTTGAGTTCGCTAAAGAACTCGCTGGTCGTCAGAATCAGGTCGTTGGGGCGCAGGATCGGGTAGTCGATATTGTGCTGGCCAATCTGGTAGCGTTCTTCGTAATCGTGGCGTACACCTTCGACCGCCGTTTCGAGGTCGTCGAATTCAAAAAACAGGGTCTGTTCGGGGAAGTAGTCGAACAGGGTGGCAAGCTCGTCGTGGAATAGCGGCAGGTAATATTCCAGTCCGCCGACCGCCTCGGCGTCGCTGACTTGCTGGTAGAGCTGGCAGGTGCGTCGCTCGTCGCCGAAGGCGAGTTTGAACTGTTGGCGGAAGCGTTCAATGCCGTCGGTGGTGAAATCGTATTCCTTGGCCGGCAAGAGCTGGATGCGCTCAATCTGCCCGACAGAGCGCTGCGTTTCCACATCGAAACTGCGGATGGTTTCGATTTCGTCGTCAAACAGGTCGAGACGGAACGGCTGCTTGCTGCCCATCGGGAAGAGGTCGATAATCGAGCCACGGATTGCGAATTCGCCGTGTTCCATGACCTGACCGACACGCTGGTAGCCGCCCGATTCGAGTTTCTTGGCAAAGGCTTCTACATTTAGCGTGTCGCCTTTTTCGAGCATAAAGGTGAATTTTTGAATATAGTGGTGCGGCACAACGCGTTGCAGTAACGTGGCAACCGGCAGAATCAGAATGCCTTTTTGCGTGTCAGGTAGCTGATAAAGGGTTTTCAATCGCTCGGAAATCAGGTCCTGATGCGGTGAAAAACGGTCATACGGCAGGGTTTCCCATTCCGGAAAGGAGAGGATGGTCTGGTCGTTTAGAAAAAAGCGCAGCTCTTCCCGGATGCGGCTGGCACTCTGGCTGTCTGCCGTCATAATGACGATGAGACGGTCGCTGTCTTGACTTTGACGGGCAATGGCAAGCGACTGTTCGGCCGAATTGAGTTTGCCCCAATAGGAGCGATGACCTTTGAGGGGAAGCGGTGTCTGATCTAGAAGAGGGAAAGCGGATTTCATGCGCAAAAAACTAATCTGGTTGAGTTTGGTAACATTGCACCGAAATACATAGATGCCAATGATATTGGCGGTTATTTTAAACTAGCGTGCCTTGCCGATGGCAAGGAATTGTCGCATTTGGATTTTTAAAATCTTTTTTAAAAGTGGACAGGCCGGGTATCTTGCGGGCTGTTGATAGCGTAAAGGAACGTTATGTACGGAAACTGGGCGTTTAGTTGGGTGCAGATCATGGCACACAATAAGTCATTCTTGTCGATTTTGTTGGCCGTGATCGGTTTGGCGCTTTCCGGCGGGGTCTTTATGCTGCAGAGCGAGGTGGCCGGAAAGGACGGGCTTTTGCTGGCCGCAAGTATCGGGTTGATGAGTTTGGCCGTTATCTATCTGTTGGATTCCTTCAAAACGGCGGTTTTGCAGTTGATCTTGAACGCCGTCGTGTTGTTATTGACGTTGGGCGCGTTAGGCTGGTTTGGCATTACGTTGGATGCTAACAGTTTGCTGGGTTTTGTGGTGTTGATGGCGCTGATTACCAGCAATATGATTCATATCCTTTCTTCGGTTCTGCGAGAGATGGCGCGTGGATTGTTTCAGTTTGATGCCTTGGCGGAGGCGCTGAAGCTCAATAATAGCCCGATATTTCTGTCCAATTTCACAACGCTGCTGGGATTTGCGTTAGCCGCTTGGTATGAGCCGCAATTTTCGCAGCTCGCTTGGGTGGTGATTTTGGGTGCTATATTCAGTTATCTGATTACGCTAACGTTGTTGCCGTTGGTTTTGCTGAGTTGGCTATTGGAGTTCCGTGTTGGCCATAGTGCCGACCGCCATGGGTATGCGTTTGTGGTGGGTTGGTTGCAGCGTTATCCGCGGGGGATTTTTTGGGTGAGCGCTGCGGCACTTTCGGGGCTGGTGGTCTTGCTGCTGCAGTCTCGTGAACTGTTGGCGCTAGTGATCGAATTTTCCTGGATGCTGCTGGTGATTGGCGTGCTGTTATGGGTGTTTTGGCGGTGTTTTTCGATTGCGTTATTGAATACGTTGGCCAATGCATTGGCGCTGCTTTTGACGCTGTTGTTGTTTGAGAGCATGACGGATGACGGCGTGAGTTCTCTGCTGTTGTTGATGGTGCCGATGGGGTTGATTGTTGATGACGGCATCCATTTTTTTGCGCGTTATGTTCGCGCCCGTCGCGGCGTGTTTGCGGATCAGGAGTCGGCGGTGCGTTATGCAATGGCGAGTGTAGCTCGGCCTATCTGGCTGAGTAGCTGGGTGACACTGTTGGGATTGGCTGTATTGCTAGGGAGTGATCAAGCGTTGGTTTGGCAGGCGAGTGTGATTACTATGCTGGCGCTTGGGGTTGCGACATTGACGGTATTGTTATTAGTACCGGCAATGTTAATCCAAGTCTCTCATAAAAAATAAAAATGAAGGACAATAAGCGCAATCTATTACGCGTTTCTTCATAAGAGAAAATTTTAGCCATTAATAAAATTGGCTGATGAACGATATGTAAATTTTATTTTTAATTTGATGGCCTTTGGTTCATTATGAGCCGACGTTAAAGTAAGTAAGACTTATTAATAAACAGGTCTAATTAACTGTCATTAAAAAAATAAATAGCTTGTGTAGCAAGCAAGTAAAAAGACTAAGATAAGGAAGGTAGGAGACATGGCAACAGTTGTTGTGGTTGGATCAAGTACAGGTGGTTTACCGATGTCTTACGATATTCGTAAGCATTTGGATAAAGGGCACACGATTAAAGTAGTTAATGCGGTTGATGAGTTTAACTTTGTACCATCTAACCCGTGGGTTGCTGTGGGCTGGCGTAAAGCGGAAGACATTTCCTTCAAGTTGGAGCCTTATCTGACGCGCAAAGGCATTGAATTCTACAACAACACTTGCGTGGCCTTGGATCCTGAAAACAACAAAATCACGTTGGACAACGGTTCTGAAATGTCTTATGACTACCTGATTCTGGCGACTGGTCCGGCTTTGGCGTTTGATGAGGTTCCAGGCTTTGGTCCTAAGAGTCATGGTGGAAATACGGTTTCTGTTTGTACGACGCCTCATGCGGTTGAAGCGCACGAGCAGTGGGAAGAATTCTGCAAAAACCCAGGACCAATCATTGTTGGTGCGGTTCAAGGTGCTTCTTGTTTCGGTCCGGCTTACGAGTTTGCAATGATTATGGAAACGGATCTGCGTAAGCGTAAAATCCGTAACCAGGTTCCAATGACATTTGTTACCGCGGAACCTTATATCGGTCACTTGGGGCTGGGCGGTGTAGGTGACTCTAAAGGTTTGATGGAGTCTGAGCTGCGTAACCGTCACATCAACTGGATTTGTAACGCCAAGACGACCAAAATCGAAGATGGCGTGATGTACGTTGAAGAGTACAACAACAAAGGCGAAGTGGTTGATACGCATGAGTTGCCATTCAAATACGCGATGATGTTGCCAGCGTTCAAAGGTTCTAAGTTCCTGCAAGAGATGGTAGATGCTGATCCTGCAAAAATGGGCGGTCCTTTGGTTAACCCACGCGGTTTCGTTAAAGTTGACAAGTTCAGCCGCAACCCGACTTACCACAACATCTATGCGTTGGGCGTAGGGATTGCGATTCCTCCAGTGGATACGAAATGTCCGGTGCCTTGCGGTACGCCAAAAACCGGTTTGATGATTGAGTCGATGGTAACGGCAATCTGCCATAACATCGAAGCGAATATCCAAGGTTTGGAGCCACATGAAGAACCAACCTGGAACACGGTCTGTTTGGCGGATATGGGTGACTCTGGTGCAGCCTTTGTTGCTCTGCCTCAAATCCCGCCGCGTAACCTGACATGGGCCAAGAAAGGTAAGTGGGTACACTTGGCGAAGATTGCATTTGAAAAATACTTCATCCGCAATATGAAAGCCGGTAACTCTGAGCCGATTTACCAAAAATACATTATGAAAATGTTGGGTATCAATCGTTTGAAATCTGACTATAAATAAGACTTTTAATCGGTTCAAACCTGCAAAAAAACGCCCTCATAATTGAGGGCGTTTTTGTTTTTGGGGCGGATTGTATGGATTGATTGCGGAAATTGCAGATTACTGTTTTCTTCTTTTTTCCATCCTATATAATGCGCCTATGGCTCTAGTTCAGATACTGCATTACTTGGATTTAATAGGCACGGTGGTGTTTGCCATTACCGGGTTGTTGGCTGCTCGCCGCAAACAACTGGACCTGTTTGGCGCGATTGTGATTGCAATGGTCACGGCGATTGGCGGCGGCACGATGCGCGATCTGATTATTGATGTGCCCGTCTTCTGGACGCAGGACGATCTCTATATCTATGTAGTGGTGATTTCCGCACTGCTGCTGTTCTTTTTGGCGCGTTATAAACGTCTGCCGGTCAAGATGCTGTTGTTTTTGGATGCCCTGGGTTTGGCGGTATTTACCGTGATTGGCACACAAAAGGCGATGGCTTTGGGTTTTTCCGATCCGATTGCGATCATGACGGGGATTATGACCGGCGTGGTCGGTGGTGTTATACGTGACGTGCTGGTCGGTGAGGTGCCGCTGGTCTTCCGTAAGGAAATTTACGCCACCGCATCTTTTGTCGGCGCAAGTCTGTTGCTGCTGCTGATTCAATGGGGCGTGGCGACAGACTGGGCCGTGGTGGTTTCGATTATCGTGACCCTGTCGATGCGCGTCTTTGCGATCATGTTCAATATCGAGTTGCCGGTATTTATCTCCTACAGGGCGCCTGAACCACCAGGTGCTGCAATTTCTACCAACGATGACGCTTCCAGTAAGTCAGATTCGACCAAACCCTGATCCGGATTTTATGTTTAGAGCCCCCTTCGAACTGCTGTTAGGTTTTCGTTACACACGCGCCAAACGCCGCAATGGCTTTATCTCTTTTATTACTTTTTCTTCAATGATCGGCATTGCCCTTGGGGTGACTGCACTGATTACGGTGATGTCGATTATGAACGGCTTTCAGCAGGAATTGCGCGACCGCATTTTGGGGATGACGGCGCATATGACGCTGACGCAGCGTGATGATCGCCTCTATGACTGGCAGGTACTGTACGAAAACGTCAAGCAACAGCCGAACGTGCTTGGCGCGGCGCCGAACATTATGGAACAAGGCATGCTGACGCGTGGCGAAGATGTAAAAGGCGTCGCAGTGCGCGGTATTTTGCCTGATTATGAAGGGCAGGTGGCCGATATCGAAAGCAAAATGGTGGTCGGCAGTCTGCAGAACCTCAAGCCGAAGGAGTACGGCGTTATATTGGGAAGTGAGTTGGCGGCGAGCATGGGTGTGGCGATGGGTGACAAGGTTACGCTGATCGCACCACAGGGCAGCTTTTCGCCGGTTGGGATTGTGCCGCGCATCAAGCGTTTGACGGTGGTAGGTATTTTCGAAGCCGGTATGCATGAATATGACAGCGGGTTGGCGATTGTGCATTTGGAAGATGCGCAGAAGATCTTCAAATACGATGATGCCGTATCAGGTTTGCAATTGAAAATAACGGATATGTTCAAGGTGCATGAGGTGCGTCATCAATTGGCGGAAGCGCTTAAGCAAGTGCTGTATGTGCGTGATTGGACGCAGCAGCATGCCAATTTCTTCAAAGCCATCGAAATGGAAAAGCGCATGATGTTTATTGTGCTGGCGCTGATTATTATGGTGGCGGCGTTTAATATTGTTTCCACCATGGTGATGGTGGTCACCGATAAGCAGGGCGATATTGCTGTGTTGCGCACCTTGGGCGCCACACCAATGAGCGTGCAGTGGATGTTTATTATCCAAGGATTGATTATCGGTTTTAGCGGCGCCATTTTAGGGCTGCTGGGGGGCGTCAGTTTATCGTTGAATATCGATGTGATCGTGCCGTTTATCGAAAATCTGCTGGGCTTTAAATTCTTCCCGGCTGATGTTTATTACATCAGTCAGGTGCCTTCACGGCTTGAGTGGAGTGATGTTTGGTCAGTGAGTGGTGTCGCTTTCCTGTTGACGTTGTTGGCCACGCTCTATCCTGCAAGAAAAGCGTCCAAGGTTCATCCGGCGGAGGCGTTGCGTTATGAGTAATGAGATGACGGATATGGTGCTTCACGCGCAAGGATTAAACAAAACCTATCAGGAAGGGCAGATTACAACCCAGGTTTTAAGCCATGTTGATTTAGACGTGTTGGCTGGGGAGAAACTGGCGATTGTCGGGGCTTCCGGTTCTGGCAAAAGTACCTTGTTGCATCTGTTGGCAGGATTGGATCAGCCGAGCGCCGGCCACGTGTCTTTGATGGGCAAAGAGTTTTCCAAGCTCAATGACGTCAAACGCGGTCGTTTACGCAATCTGCATATGGGTTTTGTCTATCAGTTTCATCACTTGCTGCCGGAGTTGACGGCGCTGGAAAATGTGATGTTGCCGCTGCGTATTCGCCGTGTGTCAGGGGCCGAGGCCCAGCAACAAGCCACGGCGCTATTGGAGCGCGTTGGTTTAGGCAAGCGTTTGCAGCATAAGCCTAGCGAACTTTCCGGTGGGGAGCGTCAGCGCGTGTCGATTGCCCGCGCCTTGATTACCCGGCCTGCCGTGATTTTGGCGGACGAACCGACCGGCAATCTGGATCACGAAACGGCGGAGCAGGTGTTTCAGCTCATGCTGGAGCTGAATCAGGAGTTCAATACGGCCTTGTTGGTCGTAACCCATGATTTGCAACTCGCTGCACGCATGGATCGTCAAGTCACCTTGATTGACGGTCAACTGCAGCCGCTCTCTTTATCTTTCTGAGTTTTTCATGTTAGCCATTCAAAACGTCGCGATTCGTGCCGGCCTTAAGCCTCTGTTTGAAAATGCCAGTTTGACGATTCATCCCGGCCAGAAAATCGGTTTGATCGGTCAGAACGGGGTGGGTAAAACCACACTTTTTAAAGCCATTATGGGAGACGTACCGCTGGAAGCCGGGCAGATTGCCGTACCTGCCAACTGGCTGATCGGTTATGTTGAGCAAGAGGTTGGACACACTGAACTCAGTGCATTGGATTATGTCTGTTTCGGCGATACGCAGTACGCGCAGATGGTCGCGAATATTCAGCGTGCCGAGGCCGAAAAAGATGAGTCGGCGCTAGTGGCGGCCTATGACGGCATGGATCGCATTGCCGGTTACGAGGTACCTTTAAAAGCCGAGCAGCTGTTGGCCGGATTAGGTTTTACGGTTGCCGATTTGCAAAAGCCGATGAGCGCCTTTTCGGGCGGTTGGCAGGTACGTCTGAAATTGGGACGCGCCTTGATGCAACGTTCCGATCTGCTGTTGCTGGATGAGCCGACCAACCACTTGGATATCGAAGCGGTGGCCTGGTTGGTGCAGTGGCTTAAAGCCTACCAGGGCGCGGTGCTGATTATCTCCCATGACCGCGATTTCCTCGATGAAGTGGTGCAGGGCATCGCCCATATTCTGAATCAGAAAATCACTTACTATGCCGGCAATTTTGCTGCATTTGAACGCCAGCGTAATGAGCAGTTGATGCAACAGCAGGCGTTACATGACAAGCAGAAGCAGCAGATGCAGCATTTGAAATCGTTTATTGAACGATTCAAAGCCAAAGCCTCCAAGGCGAAGCAGGCGCAAAGTCGTGTGAAGGCGTTAGAGCGTATCGAACAGGTGGCGGCGGTGCAGGCGACCAACCCTTTTCAGTTTGAGTTTTTGCCGCCCAAACATCAGCCTGATCCGATGATGAAGGTCGAACAGGTCGATTTCGGTTATGGCGACGATTTACTCTTTAAGCAGGTCAATCTGGTGTTGCGTGCCGGGGATCGTATCGGTTTGGTCGGGGTAAACGGTTCCGGTAAAACCACGTTGATTAAACTGTTGGTCGGTGATTTGCCCCCCACGGCTGGCAAGGTGGTGTTCAGCAAAGGCGTGTCTATCGGTTATTTCGCCCAGCATCAGCTGGAAGCGTTGCATCTGGATAAGAGTCCGTTGCAGCACCTGTTGGGTCTGAGTGAAGAGGTCACTGACCAGCAGGCTCGGGACTTTTTGGGGCGATTCGGGTTTTCCAATGAAATGAGCCTGACGCCGGTGGCGAGTTTTTCGGGGGGTGAAAAAGCCCGTTTGGCGCTGGCAATGATTATTCTGCAGCGCCCGAATCTGGTAATTTTGGATGAGCCGACTAACCACTTGGATATGGAAACGCGTGATGCACTGGATATGGCGTTGCAGGAATTCGGCGGCGCTTTGATATTGGTGACGCATGACAAGCATTTGCTCACCAGTATCGCCGACCAGTTCTGGTGGGTGCATGACAAGCAGGTTAGTTTGTATCATGGCGACTTGGAAAGCTACTTGCAAACCCGTCTAAAGGTATTGAGACAAGCGCAGGAAGAAGCCAAAAATAAACTCAACAGGCCGGGTAGCGAGCCTGTGAAGAACAAGAAGCAGCAGCGTCAGGAGAATGCGCAACGCCGTAAGCAACTTGAAATCAAGCTAAAGCCCTATACTCAGAAACTGACCAAGGTAGAAAAACGTCTGGAGCAGGCACAAGCCGAATTGGCCAAGTTGCATGCCTTAATGGAAGATGCCACGATTTACGAAGCGCGGAATAAAGACAAATTAACCGAGGCGCTCAAACAGCAGGCGGTCTATGAAGGCGAAATCGAAGAGATTGAGCTGGAATGGCTGGAGTTGCAGGAAACCGTGGAAATGCTCACGCAGGAGTTTGAAGCGGAGTAATCCGGTTTTAGTAGCGCATGAAAAACAAAAAAGGCCTGATTAACAGGCCTTTTTTGTTTAAGCGGTTCAAGTTTGTCTTATCGGAAAGCCAAGCCGTGTTTGAAACCGAATTTACGCAGGATTTTAACCATTGGACAAAAGCCGGTGAAGCCAGCAAACAATAGGTTAGCGCCAACAAAGCCGGTCAGGTAAAGCCAGTTTGGCGAGTGGTAAACTGCCAGAATAGTGCTCAGCAATACCATGGTGCCGGCTACAAGTAGAATGATTTTTTCGATTGTCAACGTTTTCATGTTGAGTTCCTTTTGATTGAATTGGTCGGTGCCGCCTCGTGGGTGTGAATGAGGCTTTATCCATACATAAAATTTTTGAATATTTTAGCATTTTCTGTGATTTGAACAAGTCAAATCCGGAAGGCTTTGATTGTTTTTATTGGTTTTTCTTTGAGAGCTTTGCACGAGTGGGGCGCGAAATAAAAATGAGGAAAAAATTGGCTGGTTGAGGCGGAAAACGCAGCCAATAGCTCGCTATTAGCAAGTTTT
>JACXUQ010000318.1 GCA_014763835.1 Thiotrichales bacterium | reverse complement strand
TTTCAACAGGCCGGCATTCCGCATAACGTACTGAATGCCAAACAGCACGAACGCGAGGCGCATATTATCGCCATGGCCGGCTTGCCGGGTGCAGTCACCATTGCCACCAATATGGCGGGGCGCGGAACTGATATCGTGCTCGGCGGGAACTTGGATATGGAATTGCAGCAACTCCAGGACCCGACGGCAGAGCAGATTGCCGAGATCAAGGCTGCATGGAAAGAACGCCATGATCTGGTATTGCAGTTGGGCGGTTTGAAGGTGATCGGTTCCGAACGTCACGAATCGCGCCGTATCGACAACCAGTTGCGCGGCCGTTCGGGGCGTCAGGGCGACAAGGGGGTGACGCGATTCTATCTGTCGCTCGATGACGATCTGATGCGCCGTTTCGCCTCCGATAAGGTCAAGGCGATGATGAAACGTCTGGGCATGAAATCGGACGAGGCAATCGAACACGGTATGGTCACCAAGTCGATCGAACGTGCGCAGAAGCAGGTCGAGCGTATGCATCAGGACGAGCGCGCCAACCTGCTGAAATTTGACGATATCGCCAACCAGCAGCGTAAGGTGGTGTATGCGCAGCGCAACGAGTTGATGGAAAGCGACGATGTCACCGAAACCATCGACTCTCTGCGTGAAGAGGTCATCAACAATATCGTCGATATGTACGTGCCGCAAGGTTCTCTGGAAGAGCAGTGGGATATTCCGGGTCTGGAAAAGGCGCTGCATGAAGAGCTGGGTGCGCAACTGGATATCCAGGCTTGGTTGGCGGCGGACAAGAACCTCTACGAAGAGAAGTTGCGCGAGAAGCTGGTAAGCGAATTGGCTGAAGCTTACAGCATCAAAATGCAGGTGGTGGATCCGCAGACGCGTCATCATTTCGAAAAAGAGGTGCTGCTGCGCACCATCGACAAACAGTGGCGCGAGCATCTGGCGGAGATGGACTACCTGCGCCGCGGCATCCATTTGCGCGGTTATGCCCAGAAAGACCCGTTCCAGGAGTACCGTCGTGAATCCGCAGAGCTGTTTAAGGGATTCCTCAATGCGGTGATGCTGGAAACCGTCAAGGTATTGTCATGGGTACAGATTGAAGGTGCGCGTGACGTGGATGAGTACGAACAGCAGCAGATTGCCGAACGTCCGACTCAACTGGAAGCTACCCATTCGGCTGCAGCGGGCATTGCCGATGCAGTTCAGCATGCCGAAGAGGATGACGTTGAACAGGGCGGCACTTACCGTCGTGAAGAACCCAAAGTGGGGCGAAACGATCCTTGTCCTTGCGGTTCGGGTAAAAAATACAAACAGTGCTGCGGTAAATTGAGCTAAATAAAGTTTATGTTCCGGTAACGCCTCAAAGCCCACATTTTTGTGGGCTTTGTATTTTCTGGCATCGCAATTCGCGATATGATGCGCACAAACGAACTAATCAAATTCACCCTTTACATTAAGGAATAATGATGTCACAGCAAAGCTCTATGCATCCGATTGCCGGTTTCTATTTGGGGTCTACCCAGGCCAAGATCAAAAAGAACGGCAAGACCGATCTGGTGGTGATTGAAATGGTACCGGAAGCCGTTACCGCCGCTACTTTTACGTTGAACGCCTTTTGTGCGGCGCCGGTGACGGTAGCCAAGCAGCATCTGCAAAAACAGATGCCGCGTGCTTTGCTGATCAATAGCGGTAACGCCAACGCGGGAACCGGTGAACAAGGCTTGAAAGATGCGTTGCAGACCTGTCAATGGGTGGCGGATGAGCTGGGATGCAGTGCGCAGGAAGTCCTGCCGTTTTCAACCGGTGTGATCGGCCAGAACCTACCGATGGAAAAAATGCAATTGGGTATCGCCGAAGCCTCTGCCAGCTTGAGCATTACCGGTTGGGAGGGCGCCTGCGCCGGCATCATGACGACCGATACGGTACCTAAGACTTACAGTAAAACTGTACAGATCGGCAACAGCAGCATCACGCTGACCGGTATCGCTAAAGGTTCGGGCATGATTCATCCGAATATGGCGACCATGCTCGGTTTTGCAGCGACCGATGCCAAAATCACCCAGGCTTGTCTGCAGCAGTGTTTGAGCGATGCGGTCAAGGTTTC
>JACXUQ010000317.1 GCA_014763835.1 Thiotrichales bacterium | reverse complement strand
TGCCGCGCCGACCACCAGGTCTGCCTGCAGCAACTGTTGCTCAAGATTGTCACGATTGGAATAGAGTGTCTGCAGGCGGTTGCCGAACTGCGCTTCCAGAGCGTGCAAGGCGTTCAGATTGGTGTCGAGCACCACGGTGTCGGCTTGTAAACCTACGGCCATCAGCGCGGCATGGCGGCCGACAGTGCCCGCGCCGATAATGACCACCTTGCCGGCAGCCACCCCCGCGGCACCTCCCAGCAGAATGCCGCGGCCGCCTTGCGTTTTCTGCAGAAAATGCGCGCCGGCCTGTACCGCAAGTTTGCCGGCCACTTCCGACATGGGGGCAAGTAAAGGCAGGCGTCCGTTCGGGTCTTCAACCGTTTCGTAGGCGATGCAGATGGCCTGGCTATTGAGCAACGCTTGCGTCTGTTCGGGATCGGCCGCCAGATGCAGGTAGGTGAACAGCAGTTGGTCTTTGCGCAACCAGGCGCATTCCTGGGGTTGCGGTTCTTTGACTTTGACAATCAGTTCAGCCTGCGCGTAGATCGTTTCGGGCGAGTCGATAATGGTGGCACCGGCCTGTTCGTAATCGGCGTCGCTAAGACCGATGCCGGCAGCCGCCTGAGTTTCGACCAATACGCGATGGCCGTGCGCGACCAGCTCGCGGACACTGGATGGAATCAGGCCGATGCGGAATTCGTTGTTTTTGATCTCTTTGGGCACGCCTATGATCACGGGTTGCCTCCTTACACGGTTGCGATAGGGGAAATGACACCAGACAAAACAGCATCTAGTTTATACTAAATCCGGGTTTATACTAAATCCATCGCCTTTCGGCGGACATTGCCACGCACGTTTTTCCATTGATCTGTTTTGAGACGCTTTGTGACATTTTCTAACCCATCCCCATTGCGACCCGGCCTGTTGATTTTGGTTGTGACGTTTATCAGCATGCTGGCACCTTTCAGCATCGATACCTATCTGCCGTCGTTTCCGGCGATTGAGCGCGAGTTACTGGCCTCGCGTGAATTACTCACGCAAACGCTGGCGGTCTATTTGGGGGCCTTTGCGCTGGCAACGCTTTTCTGGGGGCCGATGGCTGATAAGTGGGGGCGCCGGCGCATTATTCTGTGGAGTTTGCTGGGGTATTTTGGGGCCAGTCTGCTGTGTGCACTGGCGGAGAGTTACGACCAGCTTTTTTGGGGGCGCCTGCTGCAAGGCGTCATGGCGGCGGGCAGCGTTGTGGCAAGCCGGGCGATGTTGCGTGATGTATTCTCCAAGCAGGAGGCGCAAAAGGCGATGGCCTTGGTGATGATGCTGTTTACCGCCGCACCGGCGATTGCGCCGATTATCGGCGGTTGGCTGGAGGTGCATAGCGGCTGGCGTTCAATCTTCTATTTTTTGGGTACTTATTCCTTTTTGATAGGGTGGATAATGTGGCATCGGGTTAGCGAAACCCAGGCAACGGAGCATGTGCAGTCGATCCATCCGGGGGCGATTGCCCGGGCTTATTGGCAAAGTGCCCTGCACCCGCAGTTTTTGCGTCTGGTGATGGCGCAAGGGTTATTGGTTGGCGGGTTCTTTGTGTATGTGGCCGGTTCGACCAGTCTGATTTTCGACCATCTGCAGTTGCACGAGCAGGATTTCTGGGTGTTTTTTGTGCCGGTGGTTTCAGGGATTCTGGTAGGCTCTTTCTTTTCGCACCGCCTCGCACATCGCTTCAGTGCCGTATCGGTCATTAATGGTGCTTTGGTACTGGGGCTGCTGGCGGTTACATCGAATATTGCATTTGAACAGGCCGGGTGGCAGCCGGAGGCGCTCTGGGTGGTGGGGCCGATTGTACTCTATGCCGTAGGCTATGCATTGGCGAATCCCGGGTTGAGTATTGTGGCGCTGGATTGTCTGCCGAGCCGGCGCGGTTTGGCCTCCTCGGTTCAGAGTCTGTTTCAGATGGGAACGGCCGGGCTGGTGGCGGCATTGGTCGTACCGCTGGTGCACGACAGTCTGCAATGGATGGCCTGGGCGCAAGGCGGGATGTGGCTGGTTGCCGCCTTATTGTGGTTGAGTGTCAGAAAAAACGTTTAAAAAGCGTTTAAAAAACTCAACAGGCCGGGT
>JACXUQ010000316.1 GCA_014763835.1 Thiotrichales bacterium | reverse complement strand
TCGATATTGCGTTCGGGAATCTGTTCCGGATGCGGGTAGTGTTCCAGTACCTTCTCCAGACTGGCCTCGCGGATCAGATGCAGAATCGGGTAGGGCGCACGGTTGGTGAGGTTTTCGCAGTCTTCCGGTTCGGTGTCGGCAAACTGGTAGTGCGGATGAAAGCTCGCCAGCTGGAAATGCCCCGTCCAGCCCTGTTCGTCAAGCAGCGCTTCGGCCTGGTCGAGAAAATCGTTGTAGTCGTAAAAGTCCGCGAGCATATCGGGCACCACCAGCAGGGTGGTTTCAATCTCTTGCGGACGGTGTTCCGCCATAATCTGCAATTCTGCCTGTAGGGTGTTCAGCAGACAGTCGGTATCGCGACAGGCGGTAACACTGATCCTGACCTGCTTTTCCAGAAACGGTTTGGCGGCGAAGGGACAGAGGTTGAGGCCAATGACGACCTGTTCCAGCCAGCGCTGGGTGGCTTCAACGATGGGGGCATGTTCGGGCAGATTGTGCATGATAAAAAACCTCTTTAAATCGTTTCTTAAATGACCTGCTGTTGCAAAATGGAGGCGTTTTTAAGGGTGATATTTTCACCCTTGGCGTGACGGGTGACCGCTTCCAGGGTGTTCTGGCTGGCATCGTACACATAAACACTCAGTTTGTCGCTGGGCTGCAGAAATTCGCTTTCGCCAAAGGCAGTATAGCTGGTGGCGCCAAGGCTGATCATAATCTTTTCAGGATACTCCGCTTCGCGCAGAATTGCCGCCAAATCTTCCAACGGGCCGAAGTCGGTCTGGTGGTTGAGCTTGTCGATGATCCAATCCTTCAGCTGGCCGTAGAAGTAGTTGTAGGTCAGTACCGGACTGTCTTCTCCGTAGGCGTGCAGCTGGCCGTCGCGCTCCACAAACGAGGCGATATGGAACGGGTCCATCTCGCCGCCACGCTCGAAGCGGGTCAAGGGCAGAAAATCGGCCGACACGCCTTTGCTGTTTTCGCCCCAGTTTTTCTTTTCGCTGATTTTTTTGGCGCCTTCCTTGCGGATGGAGCAGTCGTTAAAAGCTGCAAAGGCTTTGGGGGTGAGGTCGCTGACCTGGTCATTTGCATAACTGACGTCAAACAGCACACAGACCTCGGCTTCAAGTTGTAGATGGGCGTTGCCTTCCAGATTTTGCGGATAGCGGATGGTATCGTGGCTCAGCGGATAGATGCCGGTGAAACGGGTGCTACCCGGCACGTAATAAGGGAAGAGGCCTTTGGGGGCATTTTCGCTTTCGGTGGTGACGTTGACAAAGTCGGCGTTTTCGCCGGCCTGTTCCAAATGGTGGGCGAAATTGCCGGCAATGCCGAAACAGAAGGTGTTGTGTAGATCGTAGGTCATAAGGTGGCGTAAATCGTATCGTTTAAAAGAAAACCGGCCGCAAGGGCGGCCGGTAAGTTGTGGGATTATTTTCTGCCCAGCATGCGCTTGAGGGTATTGTCTTTGTAAACCAGATGATGCTTGAGCGCACCGGCAATATGCAGCGCGATAATGGCAATCAGGCTCCAGCCGAAAAACGCGTGAAACCCTTCGGCGATTTCATGCAGGTCGTGGTTTTCTTCCACCAGCGTCGGCAGGGTGAAGAATTGGAAGAAGCTGACCTCGTGGCCGCCGGCGTTCGACATAATCCAGCCGGAAATCGGCATCAGCAGCAGAGCAAGGTAAAGCAGGCCTTTAACGCTGTGTCCAAGGATGTGTTCGAATTTGTTGTTGGAGATTTGTTCAGGATTCGGGCTTAGTTTCAACCAGGCCAGACGCACCAGCATCAGCATCAGAATACCGATTCCCAGCGACTTATGCAGGCCGACCCACTCAAGCTTTTCTTCGCCTTTTGGCAGTTCGCCCATATAGATGCCGATGGCAATCGCCGCAATCACCAGAATAGCCGAAAGCCAGTGGTTGGCGCGGCTCACCAAACCGTAGCTGTCTGGGGTGTTTTTCAATTCCATTTGTGTTCTCCCGGTTGAAAAATTTAATAGAGAGCTTTGCACGAGTGGGGCGCGAACCGAAGAACTCGGCTGTAGAGCCGAGAAATAAAAATGAGGAAAAAATTGGCTGGTTGAGGCGGAAAACGCAG
>JACXUQ010000315.1 GCA_014763835.1 Thiotrichales bacterium | reverse complement strand
ATTTGATGATGCAATAGAGAGTATCAGAAGAAATACTCTTATAGCTGTAATCAAAGATAGTGTAAGAAGATTTGAAGATGATACATACCAACAAATAGTCATAGAAATATCAAGACTTACAGCACCAAAAGAGCCAAGTACAGCTACAACAACTTCAACTGATGTACCAAAAGTAGCTGAGCCAAAAATAGAGTATGTAAGTAGCAGAACTTTAAAAATAGACTACAACAAACCATGGCTAAGTGATGAAAATGATGTAGAGAACTATATAGAGCTTATGAAAAAAGCACTATTAAAAGAGATAAAAGATGGTAAGAGGGTACAAGTATGAGTATAAAAAGTTTACATATTAAGAATTTCAAAAGCATAGTTGATATTCAAATTGAAGATATATCTAGTTTTGCAGTTTTTGCTGGAGCAAATGGCTGTGGTAAAAGTAATTTCTTTGAAGCTTTAGAATTTGTTCGAGATGTTATAAAAAATGGTGCTATTGATGCTATAAAAAAACATAATGGTTATGAAAATATACACTCTCATAAACTAAGAGATAAAAATGCAAAAAGATTTTATGTAAAATTTGAAATTTTAATTGCAACTAACAGCTATAACTATGAATTAGAAATACGAGATTTAAACAAAGAACCTGTACTTATCGAGACTGTTTTGAAAAATAAAATTGAGATTGCAAAAAAAACATCTCATCAAAACTTGTTTGTCAATGGTGCCAAAGTCGAAATTGAATATTCAAATAATGAAACAATTTTAAAATTAATTTCTAAAGAAGCAAAAGAATTATTAAACTACTTATCATCAATTGAAAGATATCAGATAGATCCTAATAAAGCCAGAGAAGCCGATGAATATTTTGCTAGTGATGTATTAGATACGAATGCTTCAAACCTAACAACGGTTTTATCTAAACTAGAAAAAGATAATGTAAGTACTGAAGAAATAATTGAAACAATGGGTATGATTGTTCCAGGTCTTGAAAAAATAAAAATAGAAAAAGAGCACTTAAGCAATAAAACAATTGTTACTTTCAAAGAAGAAGCAATAAGTAGAAAATTTCCAGCTGGATTAGTATCTGATGGTACTATTTATGCCCTAGCAATGCTTGTAATTATCTATAGTAATAAAAATGGAATTATTCTTATTGAAGAGCCTGAAAGAGGGCTAAATCCTAAGGCAATATCAGAATTAGTTGAGTTCTTTAGAGAACGAAGTCAGCTTTTTAATATATTTGTAAATACTCATAGTGAAAGTATAGTTCGTGTCACAAAACCAGAAGAGCTATTTTTAGTTGATAAGATTGATGGAAAAACAAAAATACGAAATGTAAAAAAATCTTTTCCTAACTATGATTATTCAAAAATGGATGTAGATAGAATGTGGATGAGCAACATGTTTAATGGTGGTTTGCCATGGTAAATGTTGTTTTTATAGTTGAAGGAAAAGTTGAAAAAATATTTATCGATTTTTTACACAAATCTCAATGGTTTGTTAATAAAAATATAAATAAATTAGGACCTACTATCGATGTAAAAGGTGGTGGTAATTTATGCCCTAAAAATATGCAAACATTTGTTGAACAAGCTTTGACATATAATCCAGATAGGATTTTTATTTTAACAGACCTAGAGTGTGATCCTTGCATTGAAAAAACAAAAGAGCGATTAGGTGTATGTGACCTATGCACTACAGTAATAGCTAGAAAAGCCATAGAAGCTTGGTTTTTAGCAGATAACAATGTATTGGCAACTTTAACTAATGGGCATGTCCAAAGTTTTGAAGCTCCTGAAACAACTGAACAAATGCCCTATGAAACATATAAATCGCTACTAGTAGAACATACTGGTCGAGGAACTGGCTCAAAAGTAACTTTTGCACGAAAAATATTTAAATCAGGTTTCGATATCGAAAGAGCAGCGACTCATGAAAATTGTAAAAGTGCAAAATATTTTATAGATAAAATAATAGCCACAGGAGCACAATAATATGGAAACAACAAAATTAAAACGATTTGCAGCACATGCTAGAAAACTACTTCGAGATACAGTATCTACAAAACTAAGCTTTGTACTTGATGCAAATAGTAGTGC
>JACXUQ010000314.1 GCA_014763835.1 Thiotrichales bacterium | reverse complement strand
AGAATACAAAACTTGACCGATAACATGGGCGCAGCAACTTGTTAAAACATCACTTCAATCGAAGTTGGCAAGTCTGGATTTTTAGCTTACTGATCACCAGCCCCCTTTCGCTCGCCCAGCAAACTCAACCGTCCGTCGGCCCGCCGCCCGGAAACAGCCAGCTTCTCGGCGAAAACGGTGCCAGCAGCTCATTGATGGCACGCATCAACCAACCCTTTATCGGCGACCTCGACCAGATACGCGAACGCCGTATCCTGCGGGTTCTGGTCAGCCACAACCGCACCAACTTCTTTGAAACCAAACGCGGCAAACGCGGCCTGGAATATGACCTGCTCCATGCCTACGAAAACTATCTGAACCGCGGGCCGCGCAAGGAACGTTACAAAACCCATATCGTCTTTCTGATCCGTCCGTTCAACAAGCTGTTTCCGGAACTGCTCGCCGGCAAGGGCGACATGATCGCCTCCGGCCTGACCATTACCCCGGAGCGGCAGGCGCGTTTTGATTTCACCGATCCCTATATCAGCAATATCCAGGAAATCCTCATTGCGAACAAGGACGCCGACCCGGTCACCCGGTTAGAAGACTTGGCCGGCAAGCAGGTACTGGTGGTTGCCAACAGCAGCTACATTATTCACCTGCAGATGTTCAACCAGTTTCTGGGGCTTAACGGACTACAGCCGATTGAAATCCTCACCGCCGACCCGATTCTGGAGGCAGAAGACATCCTCGAAATGGTCAACGCCGGCCTCTACCCCTACACCGTCACCGACAGCCACATTGCCAAAATCTACAACCGTGCCCTGCCCGACCTCAAAGTCTACGACGATATTATCTTCCACCACGGCGGTCGCATCGCCTGGGCTATCAACCACAATCTGCCCGAGCTCAAAACCTCGCTCAACGATTTTATCCAGCACTTCGCCAAACAGGGTAACTTCCTGGGTAACAGCGTCTTCAAGAAATACTTTGAAAACACCTACTGGATCAAACAGCCCCGCCAGCTTTCCGAGCTCAATAAGATCGACTGCCTGACCTATTTCCTGCAACTTTACGCCACTTTCTACGACTTTGACTGGTATCTGATCGCCGCCCTGGCCTATCAGGAATCCAAATTCAACCAAACCCTGACCAGTCCGGCCGGCGCTTACGGCATTATGCAGATCAAACCGCAAACCGCGCTGTCCAAAAACGTCGACATTGCCGACATCCACAACCTTGAAGACAACATCCACGCCGGCGTCAAATACCTCGCCTTTCTGCGCGACACCTATTTTTCCGGGGAGGAATATAACCTGGAAGATCGCATCAACTTCGCCTTGGCGGCCTACAACGCCGGCCCGGGCAGAGTGCGTAAAATGCAGCGGCAAGCCGAAGCACAGGGACTCGATCCCTACAAATGGTTTTACAACGTGGAAGTGATTGCGCGCAACACCATCGGCCACGAAACCGTGGATTACGTGACCAAGATTCAAAAGACCAAACTGGCGCTACAAAGCTACAAGAACCTCTCGGACCGCAAAAACCTCCTCAAAGCGCAACACTTTGAAGAGTGGGAAAATACCTCCGAGAATACCCCTCCTGTCGACAACGGCATTCAAAAACCGGCCGAAAAAACTCAACAGGCCGGGTCTAGCAATTAAGCCTGCGGGCGGTATACGCGCACATTTTCAAAACCTTTATCGCGCAGATACTGGGCGTGCAACTGGCTCATCACCCCTTTTTCGCAATACAGCAGATACTGCTTGGTCTGATCGAGTTTCGGGAACGTCTGATTCAGTTCATGAAAAGGAATCGCCAGCACTTCCATATCCGCCAACGGCTTGGCGCGCTGCTCCGAAGCGGCGCGGATATCAATCACCTGTTCGCCGTCACCGACGCTAGGCACAATCTCCACCGCCGCCGCCTGATTGACGTCCTCGACAATCTTATCCACCGGCAGCATCACCGCTTGCGCCACCGCATTGTCCAGTACACTGAAATCAAACTTGGCCGCTTCTCTATGCATGCGCTCAAACGAGGCGTTGATGGTCGGGTTCTTAGAGATCACACCGCAGTATTCCGGCATATTTTCGGCAAAATGGCGCGTGCCGATCGCCTCCGCCATCGCCATAAT
>JACXUQ010000313.1 GCA_014763835.1 Thiotrichales bacterium | reverse complement strand
TATCTCTTTGCAGGGACGCGATAACGATGTGGCGTTTGCTTTGAGCGATCTGTCGCGCGAGGCCAATATCCGTGCGAGTCGCAAACTGGCGGCCGATGTGATCAAGGAGATGTCCAAATCGGTGAAAATGCATAAGCATGAGGTGCAGGCGGCGGAATTTGCGGTCTTGAAATCGATTGATATGCCGTCGTTGCTGATCGAAACCGCGTTTATTTCCAACCCGCATGAAGCCCGTAAATTGGTGGACAGCGCCTTCCAGACCAAAATGGCGGGTTCGATTGCACGCGGCCTGCGCCAGTTTGTGGAAGCCAATGGTCAGAAACCGCGTTGGGGCGAAACACTGTATGTGCACTATAAAGTACAGTCGGGCGATACCTTGTCGGAGATTGCCAGTAACTACAATATTTCGACACAGACGCTGAAAAAACTCAACAATATCCAAAACGCCAACCAGTTGTATGTTGGCCGTAAATTGCGCATTCCGTTATCCGAACAGGTGGTTGCCGGATTGTAGCAATCAACGTTTTGGAAAATCTGAACAGGCCGGGTAGGTGCGCTTACCCGGCCTGTTGAGTTTTGGGGAGCGAGTTTTTTGAAAAGTTTGTCGATCAGGCGGTTGTTAGGCGAAAGTTGAGCAAGCCTTTTTCGGTGATAATCGCATCCAGCGGCACATCCCAAGGCTGACTGTCGAGCTTCTCCACCTGCTGGCAGCTGTGTGCCCAACCGATCAGCAGCGGACGCGAATCGGTCTGCTGTAGCTTGAACGCAAAGGTACGGTCGTAATAGCCGCCGCCCATGCCCATGCGGTTACCCATTCTGTCAAAACCCACCAGCGGCATAATCACAATATCCAACGCCTCTCCGGCAAGGTGCGCCTCCAGCGGAATATCCGGTTCGGGGATGCCGAATGTATTGTTTTTCATCGGCGTTTCAGGGGTGTAATGCGAAAACCCCATATGCCAGTCGGGCAAGGTTTCCAGTGCCGGCAGGTAGAGCTGGAGTTGCGGCTTCTGCCATAAGGCTGCAATCAGGGGTTGTGTGCCGAGTTCGCCGTCCTGACTCAAAAAAACACCCATCTTGCAAGGTTTGTCCAGAGGGAAATGGTTTAGCAGATGCTGACACGCTTGGAGGGCGTGCTGTTGCTGTTGCTCTGCGCTGAGGGCGTTTCTGGCCTGACGTAACTGTTTTCTCAGTTCGGCGGCTGAAAGCGGGGGGCTATAGAGTTGAGTCATAAGCAGTGCATGTTTTGGAGGGAGGACACGAAATCACCAGGCTAAAATCCCTGAACCGTAAGGTTCAGGTGGCAGCCTCCACTAAGCATTTAGGCTTCTCGGGTTAGCCAAGCTAACGAGATGCTCACCACGCAAAGTTTCTGGCCCCAAGGTTGTAATTATCGGAACGGGGTTTAAGCCCAGCAACTTCGTGCCGTGAGCGTATTATAGCACTCAGCCCAAGCCTGTCAGAAGGGGAATTAATGCTTAATTGATGATTTATTTTGATGGTGGCCAATCAGTCGATTTGATTTCCGCCAAGCGCTTGACTTGCAAAGTAAGAGGTGCCTAAAGCGCACCCTTCAGGAGGCCTGTTTTTGACCCGCCAGCTGGGTGATTGTCTCATCAATCTGTTCTTCGAACTGCAGGGTGTATTGCACGGTTTCATCTTTCATCAGCAGATATTCGTAAGCCAGGTTCAAGGCAACCATTAGTACCTTGCTTTCGCCTTTGAGGGTCGGCACCTGTTCCAAGCGGTCTTCAATGAGGGTGGCGGCTTCGATCAGACGCTCTTTCTCATGCGGATCGCATGGAATTTCAAAGGTATGGTTCATCAGGGTGAGGGTCAACACTGTAAAACTCCTGGAGTGGCTGAGAAAGGTCGGGCGCAGTGGGGCCGGCGGCAAGGTTTGAAAAGTATCTGCGGGAGACGCTTTTGCAACGATGCGCTGGGTATTTACACCTCTAAGTATGGTATTATTCATCAATCGTTTCGGATTAACAAGAGAATATCGTAGATGGATTTTGAACAGTTACAGGCCGCACTTAAGCCCTACCCGGAGCTGGAGTCGCCGGCCTTTATTCAAGGGATGCTGATCGGTTTGATTTGCGGCGACAACGACATCGA
>JACXUQ010000025.1 GCA_014763835.1 Thiotrichales bacterium | reverse complement strand
GTCTGTAGCGATTAGTGAAAGCAAACTGAAATCCATGCGCGAGGAGGCCGCGGCCGACTATGTGGGTTTCTGGTCTAAATTAGCAAAAGAGAAGCTGGTGTGGAACACGCCTTTCACGGTTGGTCTGGACGATTCGAATGCCCCTCATTACAAATGGTTCAGCGATGGCGAGTTGAACGTTTCCTATAACTGTATTGATCGCCATCTGGCAACCAAGAGCGACAAGCTGGCCATCATTTTTGAAGGCGATCAAGGAGATGTTGAGCACTACACCTATAAAGAATTGCACGACCAGGTTTGCCGTTTTGCCAATACTTTGACCGCTCAAGGCGTGGAACAAGGCGATCGCGTCATTATCTATATGCCGATGATTCCGCAGGCGGTGATTGCGATGCAGGCGTGTGCGCGTATCGGCGCCATCCACTCGGTGGTGTTCGGCGGGTTCTCGGCGGAAGCCTTGCGCGACCGTATTATGGATGCCGGCGCGAAACTGGTGATTACCACCAATGCGTCAAAGCGCGGCGGCAAGTCGATTCCATTGAAATCGGCGGTGGATAAAGCCCTGGATCACGGCTGTGAGCACGTTAAAAAGGTGATTGTCTATCAGCGCACCGATGATGTCGTGCCGATGAAAGCCGGCCGCGATATCGACTGGCTGGAAGCCGAAGCGGGGATGAGCAATTATCATGATGCGGTGCCGGTCAATGCCGAACACCCGCTGTTCCTGTTGTATACCTCCGGTTCAACCGGTAAGCCAAAAGGCGTGCAGCACAGCACCGGCGGTTATCTGCTGAACGCTCACCTGACCAACGAATGGATGTTCGACCTGAACGATAAAGACGTTTTCTGGTGTACGGCCGACGTAGGCTGGATTACCGGTCACTCGTACGTGGCTTACGGTCCGCTTTCAGTTGGCGCGACCATGGTGATGTTTGAAGGCGTGCCGACCTATCCGGATGCCGGCCGTTTCTGGAAAGTCTGTCAGGATCACGGCGTAACGGTGTTCTATACCGCGCCAACCGCTATCCGCGCGTTGATGAAGTTCGGTGCCGACCTTCCTAGTCAGTACGATCTTTCAAAACTGCGCATTCTGGGAACGGTGGGTGAGCCGATCAACCCGGAAGCGTGGATGTGGTATTACGAGGTTATCGGCCAGAGCCGCTGCCCGATTATCGATACCTGGTGGCAGACCGAAACCGGTGCGCATATGATCGCCCCTTTCCCGGTCACGCCTTTGAAACCAGGTTCTTGCACGCAGCCGTTGCCGGGGATCGATGCCGCGATTCTGGATGAAGAAGGTAACGAGCTGCAAAACAACGATGGCGGTCTGCTGGTGATTAAAAAGCCGTGGCCGTCGATGATCCGCACTATCTGGGGTGACGATCAGCGTTACAAAGACACCTATTTCCCGCTGAAGGGCGATAAAAACCAACACTACTACGTGGTGGGCGACAGCGCGCACAAGGATGCAGATGGTTATTTCTGGATTCTGGGTCGCGTTGACGATGTATTGAACGTCTCCGGTCACCGTTTGGGGACGATGGAAATCGAGTCGGCGTTGGTGTCGCATCCTAAAGTTGCCGAAGCCGCAGTGGTGGGCCGTCCGCATGACGTAAAAGGTGAAGCGGTTGCGGCGTTTGTGGTATTGAACGTGGATATTCCGCAGGGTGACGAGCGTAATGCACTGGTGCAGGAGCTGCGCAACTGGGTGTCGGAAGAGATTGGGCCGATTGCCAAACCGGACGACATTCGTTTTGGCACCAACCTGCCGAAAACGCGTTCAGGCAAGATTATGCGCCGTTTGTTGAGAACTATCGCCAAAGGTGAGGAGATCACACAGGACACTTCCACACTGGAAGATCCAACGATTTTGGAGCAGTTCCAAAACAAATAATTCGATTCTAAGTGATTGATAGCAAAACCCGAATTGGCAATAGCTGGTTCGGGTTTTTTTGTGGCTTGCGTAGCGGCTTAGATCATTCCCTTACAAATGTTAATAAGTATTTATATCTAGATTAGAAGCAGGATTTCAAGCTAGATAAAGAATTCTTATTGTAAGTTTGCATGGGGAGTCGACATAATAGGGACGTTTGCCGATCCTACGGCAAAGACTACTAAAAATATGACCTTTGAGAGGAGAATCACATTGGATCAGACTAAGATTGAGAAGATTAAAAGTCTTCCACAGTATGATCAGCTCGTGAGAGAACGTTCAAGCCTGGCTTGGAAGCTTTCGATTGCGATGTTGGTTGTATATTACGGCTATATCCTGTTGCTGGCGTTTGACCCGGCTTTCTTTACGACGATTGTGGCGGGTAATTACATCTCCATCGGTTTCCCGTTGGGTGTGGGTATTATCATTTTTGCGTTTTTGTTGACGGGCTACTACGTTAAAAAAGCCAACGCAGATTTTGACGAGCTGACGGCTCAAATCAAGAAAGAGGTTGAATAATGGGTACGATGATGAAAGCCTTATTTGGCCTGGCAGTCATGGCGGTTGCGCCGATGGTCTATTCTGCGGGTGTGGATGTAGCGGCACCGGCGGAGAAAGTCACAAACTGGTCGGCAATCGCCATGTTTGTTCTGTTTGTTGCGGGTACTTTGTACATTACCTACTGGGCGGCACAGCGCACCAAGTCGGCTAAAGACTTTTATGCAGCCGGCGGCGGGATTACCGGTTTACAAAACGGTTTGGCAATTGCAGGTGACTATATGTCAGCAGCGTCTTTCCTGGGTATTACCGGGATGGTGTACCTGAAAGGTTACGATGGTTTGATTTTTGCCATCGGTTTCTTGGTAGGCTGGCCGATCATCCTGTTCCTGATGTCAGAGCGTCTGCGTAACCTGGGTAAATACACCTTTGCCGACGTGGCGGCTTACCGTTTCAAGCAAACGCCAATCCGTGTGTTGGCGGCGTTTGGTGGTGTTGCAGTCGTTATCCTGTATCTGATCGCGCAGATGGTTGGTGCCGGTAAACTGATCGAATTGTTGTTCGGTTTGGACTTCAACTATGCCGTAGTATTGGTGGGCGTGCTGATTATCGCTTACGTGTCGTTCGGCGGTATGTTGGCGACGACTTGGGTACAGATCATCAAAGCGGTCTTGTTGCTGTCCGGTTCGACGTTTATCGCGATTGCGGTTATGTATCAAATGGGCTTCTCGTTCGAAACCCTGTTCAAAACAGCGGTTGAAAACCGTGGTAACAACATGGATATCCTCTATTCAGGCGGTTTCGTATCCGATCCGATCAATGCGATCTCTCTGGGTATTGCCTTGATGTTCGGTACAGCTGGTCTGCCACATATCCTGATGCGATTCTTCACGGTTCCGGATGCTAAGGAAGCGCGTAAATCGGTATTCTATGCCACCGGTTTCATCGGTTACTTCTACATCCTGGCGTTCATTATCGGTTTCGGTGCGATCGCATTGGTGGTGTCGGCTGAATACATGGACGGTACGAAGTTGATCGGCGGTAACAACATGGCGGCAATCCACTTGTCTCATGTGGTTGGCGGTGACTTCTTCCTGGGCTTCATCTCTGCGGTAGCGTTTGCAACAATCCTAGCGGTGGTGTCCGGTCTGACCTTGGCGGGTGCGTCGGCATTGTCACACGACATCTATGCTAACGTCATCAACCCGAATGCAACTGAAGAACAAGAAACCAAGATTGCTAAAATGGCGACTTTGGTGATCGGCGGTTTGGCGATCCTGTTCGGTATCGGCTTTAAAGACCAAAACATCGCGTTCGTTGTGGCCTTGGCGTTCACGATTGCGGCATCGGCCAACTTCCCGGTATTGATTATGTCCATGTTCTGGAGTGGTATGACGACTCGCGGCGCGGTGATCGGTGGCTGGTTGGGTCTGATCTCTGCGGTGGTTATGGTTGTACTTGGCCCTGTTGTTTGGACGCAAATCCTGCAAATGGGCGAGGCGATCGTTCCTTACAAGTTCCCGGCGCTGTTCACTGTGATCATCGCGTTTGTGGGTATTTGGTTCTTCTCGATCACGGACAAATCAGCCCGTGCTAAAGAAGACAAAGAAGGCTTTGAAGCACAGTTCATCCGTTCACAAACGGGTATCGGTGCGGAAGGCGCTTCTAGCCACTAAGTGGCAAGAGACATCCAATCTACGATTTGTGTGAGGTTGGGTGTTTAAAAAACTGAACAGGCCGGGTTGCGGTCTGTTTGGTAAGATAAAAAAGGGCTTTCGAGCCCTTTTTTTATCGCTGATGAAGGCAATTCAATTAAGAGGCGGTTATGGCAATCGAACAGCAACAGCAGTTTTTACAGCAGATTGCACCTTTCAATGAGCTGGATGATAGGGCGCTAGGCGTCTTGGCACAGCAGTTGGATGTAGTGTATTTTCCGGTGAATGCGCGTATTACCGTGGATTCAGGGGAAAATGCATTTGTCTATTTTGTCATCAAGGGGCATATCGCGGAGTTGGCCGACGAGGTGTCTGCGGGGCCTGGGGTTGAGCGTGCGCAAAATCAGTTGTGGCGCGCGCACTATGCGGTGCGCAGTTTTCTGGGCGAGCAGGTGGTTTTAAACCGCAAGCTCGGCGCACAACACTTTAGCGTGCAGGAAGAGGCGATTCTCTACCGGCTGCCGGCACCAGCGTTTACCGAAGCGTTGCACTCTTATGCGGCGCTTAAGCAGTTTTTTGAGGCGAGTCTGGTTGAGCGTTTGAATGCCATGCATGCCAGCGCGCAAATGACAGCTTCCACCGAAATCATGATGGATACAGTCTGTTCCGCCCCGATACGCGCCTTGGTGGAGGTGGATGCAAAATGCAGTCTGCAAGAGGCGGCACAGAAAATGGTCGCGCTGCAAAGCGATGCGTGTGTGGTGCAGTTACCGGACGAAGTCGGGGAGCGCATGGGGATCGTGACGTCCACCGATGTGTTGCGCGCACTCGCCTCGACAGAGTTCGACCAACGCATGCCGGTTTGGAAACTGGCGAACTGGCCATTGGTCAGTGTGCACGAATTCGATTACCTGTTTAATGCGCTGTTAAAAATCACCCGTCATCGGATCGACCGTTTGGTGGTGCGTTCCGATGACGGTTTGCGCGGTTTTTTAACCCAGAAAGACTTGATGGGATTGTTTGCCAACCAGTCGGGACTGGCGCTGTTGAAAATCGAACAGGCCGGGTCGGTGGCCGATTTCAAAGTAGTGGCCCAACAGATTGACGAGCTGGTGGTGAACCTGCATCGCAAAGGGATTAAAACCCACTATATCGCCAAGTTGGTCAACGAGCTGCACCGCAAACTTATCGAGAAGTTATTTGAGATGTGGCTACCGGAAAATCTGCAGGAGCGGGTGGCGTTGCTGGTGATGGGCAGTGAAGGGCGCTCCGAACAGGTGTTGCGTACCGATCAGGATAATGCGCTGATTTTTGACGGACTGTCCGCCGCAGAGGTAACGCAACTGCAGGCCAGTATGCAGTCCTTTACCGCCGCGTTGGTTGAGATTGGGTTTCCGCCTTGTCCCGGCAAAATTATGGTCTCCAACCCTAGGTGGTGTCAGTCGGTTGAAGGTTTTAAAGCCCAGCTTAAAACCTGGTTTGACCGGCCGACGGAAGAGGGTTTTATGCATCTGGCGATTTTTTACGATGCGCAGGTGGTTGTGGGGCAGCAATCCTACTTTGAGCGATTAAGGCAGCTACTGTTGTCCCGTTTGCGCGACAACCCGATGTTTTTGCGCCATTTTGCCAAAGCGGCATTGCAGTTTGACACCCCGATCGGGTTTTTCGGTGGGTTGAAGACCGATAATCAGGGTGGTCATGCCCGTCTTGATTTGAAAAAAGGCGCCATTTTTCCGATTGTGCACGGCGTGCGTTGTTTGGCGATGGAAGCGGAGTTGACGCAGACCAATACCCACTGGCGCATTAAGGCGCTGATGGATGAAGGCGTCTTAACCGAGGCATTCGGCATTGAGCTGGGCGAGGCATTGAACTATTTCAATGCGCTGAGGCTGGAGTCGATGTTATATGGCCAGTCTCACGGGGACGATATAGTTGTGGACAATGCCTTGGATGTACAGCGCTTGTCGCACTTGCAGCAGGATTTGCTCAAGCAGGCATTGTCCGTGGTGGAGCGGTTCAAGAAATTGTTGCAGCGTCATTTCAAATTGCATGAGGTGATGTAGTGGCACTTTGGTTGCAGCGTCTGACAAGTGCTCTGGCCGTTTGGCGTAAAACGCGTCGGCTTAAGCGCTTGCGTGACCCGTGTTATGCGTTTTTGTTTGACGCAGAGCAAGAGCCGGATACCTACATCTGTTTTGATTGCGAAACCACAGGATTAAACCCCAAAAAAGATCGCATTATCAGTCTGAGTGCCATCAAAATTCGCGGCAATGAAATCCTGACAAGCGAAGCGCTGAATCTGTTAATACCGCAGCCAGGGATTAGTGCTGAAAGTATTGTGGTGCATCGTATTCGCAATGCCGATTTGCAGTCAGCGGCGCAGAATGGTGAAGTGGGTGGTGTGCAGGTTTTGGCGGAGCGCGAAGCGATCGGTCGTTTTTTGGAGTTTATCGGCGCCAATCCGTTGGTGGGTTATTATCTTGAGTTTGATGTGGCCATGGTTAATCAGGTGGTGAAGCCCTGGTTGAATGTGGAATTGCCTAACAGGCGCATTGAGGTTTCCGAATTGTATTATCGCCAGCGCTTGAGCGAGTTGGAGCAGGGTTTGGCGATGCCGAATATCGATCTGAAATTTGAAACGATTTTACAGCGTCTGCAAATTCCCAATATCGGGCAGCACGATGCGTTTAGCGATGCGTTGATGACGGCCTTGATTTTTCTTAAATTACAATCGCTTGTAAAATCTTCTTGAAGGCTGTACCCGGCCTGTTCAGTTTGAAAATAACGCAGATTAACCTTGACAAAACAGGCTGTTTTGGTTAGAGTTTGCGCAGATTTTTTAAAGTTTTGCTTAAGGTCTTTAAATCTGCACTGCAAAGTGGGTTTTGGGGGCCTTAAATTTTAAAAAACCCCGTTTTTACGGGGTTTTTTGTTATTTAAAGATTGTTTTTTGAGTTCAAGCTAAGCGGATCACAACGTGTTATTAGAGAAAAAGTTAGAAGATTTGCTAGGGCCGACCATTGAAAGCATGGGATTTGAATTGTGGGCGGTGGAGTATGTTCCGGCCGGCCGTCATTCTACCCTGCGCGTCTATGCCGACAAAGAGGGCGGTATTACGGTTGATGATTGTGCCGACATCAGTTATCAGATCAGTTCGGTATTGGACGTGGAAGACCCGATTCAAGGGGCTTACCATCTGGAGGTTTCTTCCCCCGGACTGGATCGTGTGTTGAACAAGCCGTCGCATTTCCAGCGTTATGTCGGTAAAGGCGTGCGTGTGCGCACCGCGGTGGCGGTGCTGGGCAGAAAGCGCATTAACGGCACCATGACGCAGGCAAATGACGAAGGCATCGTGGTCGAGATCGACGGCGAGTCTTTCGAGATTCCATACGATTTGATTGAAAAAGCCAACCTGGTCGTTGAGATTTAAGGAATCTCTGATTAATTCATGCAGGGTCGCGACGGCGGCGATTTGGAGCGCAGCACGCGACGTGGCGAACGTGGCATAACCTTGCTATGCGAGTGAGCCACAACAAAGGGATGCGCCAAAATCGCCCCGTCCCTTCGGGTTGCGGCTCGGAAGCGGCATCTGCCGTGTTGCGCTGTTTGACCATGGCTGGCCATGGTCCGCTCACCGCGCCTTGCATCTGCCGCTTGCGCGCCTGCAACGCGAGCACATGCATGATTTAATCAGAGATTCCATAACTGACATCCAATTTATTGAGAGCGAGTGAATAATGAGCAAAGAAGTTTTAGCCGTTGTTGAAATCATGGCAAATGAAAAAGGTGTAGAGAAAGAGATTATTTTTGACGCAATCGAGACTGCGTTGGCGACCGCTACACGTCGCAGTCATGATGATGAATTGGATGCGCGCGTCGAAATCGACCGCCATACCGGTGATTACAAAACCTTCCGTCGTTGGGAAGTCATTCCGGATGACGTCATGATCGAAGATCACGTCGGCTGGTATATCCGCGAGATGGATGCGGTGGATGTGGATCCGCATATCGAAATCGGTCAATACATCGAAGAAGAGATCGAATCGATCGATTTCGGCCGTATCGGTGCGCAAACCGCCAAGCAGGTCATTATTCAGAAAGTCCGCGAAGCCGAGCGTAAGAAGATTGTTGACGAATACAGCAAGCGTGTTGGTGAAATCCTGACAGGCCAGGTCAAACGTATTGACCGTGGTGATGTCATTCTGGATATGGGCGATAACGTTGATGCGATTATCCCGCGCAGCGAACTGATCAACCGCGAAACATTCCGTATTGGCGATCGTGTTCGTGCGTACTTGCAGGAAGTGACTTACCGTCCACGCGGCCCGCAACTGTTTATGTCGCGTGCCTGCAAAGAGATGCTGATGGAACTGTTCAAGATCGAAGTGCCTGAAATCAGCGACGATCTGATTGATATTATGAGTGCAGCACGCGATGTCGGTTTCCGCGCCAAGGTGGCGGTACGCGCCAACGATCCGCGTCTGGATCCGATCGGTGCGTGCGTCGGCATGCGCGGCGGTCGCGTTCAGGCGGTGACCAACGAATTGAACGGTGAGCGTATCGATATCGTCTTGTGGGATGCCAATGACGCGCAGTTTGTTATCAACGCGATGGCGCCGGCCGAAATCAGCTCGATCATGGTGGACGAAGACCGTCATACCATGGATTTGGCGGTGGCGGACGAACAACTATCACAAGCGATCGGCAAGAACGGTCAGAACGTGCGTTTGGCGTCGGAACTGACCGGCTGGGAATTGAATGTTATGAGCCAGTCGGCGATGGCGGACAAGCACGAAACCGAATCACGCGATCAGATCGACACTTTTGTGAACGCACTGGATGTCGACGAGGAGTTGGCGGGTGTTTTGGTGGCCGAAGGTTTCACCACACTGGAAGAGGTGGCTTATGTTCCAGCCGCGGAAATGTTGGACATCGAAGGGTTTGACGAAGACATCGTGGCAGAGTTGAAGCAACGTGCCAAGGATGCGCTGTTGACGCAAGCGATCGCCGACGAAGAGAAGGCGGCCTTGGCTGAACCGGCAGAAGACCTGTTGGCATTGGAAGGCATGACGCCTGAAATGGCCAAACAATTGGCTTCTAAAGGCGTAATCACGCAGGAAGACTTGGCCGAGTTGGGTGTAGATGAACTATTGGAATACGTCGGATTGGATGAAGCTGCTGCAGGCGAGTTGATTTTGAAAGCGCGTGCACCATGGTTTGAATAAGAATTTAAAGGGAGAGTTTCAATGGCAGAAGTATCAATAAAACAGTTTTCGGAAACACTCAACCTTTCTGTAGAAAAATTGCTTTCACAATTGCAGGCTTCTGGAATCAAGGGCAAAAAAGCCGATTCCACCATCAACGAAGAGGAAAAACGAACGTTGTTGGCTTACTTGAAAAGTCTGCATGGCGAAACCGCCGAAGATGTACCGCAGAAGGTCACGCTGCGCCGTAAACAGACGCTTAACCTTTCTACCGGTTCGGGCTCGAGCAAGCGCACGGTGAATGTTGAGGTCCGTAAAAAACGTACCTACGTGAAGAAATCGGAATCGGATCAGGCTGAAGAGGTGGTAACCAAGGTTGAAGAGCCTCAGTTGGAAACCTCTGCAGAGACGGTTGAAAACCCGGGGGCAGCAACCGTAGCTGCTGTTGAAACCGCACACAAAGAAGCGGTTGAAACCGACGAAGTCGCCAACGAGGTAGCGGTCACGCCGCCTCCAGCGGCTAAGGAAGATCACTCCAAAGCCAAGAAGGGCAAGAAAACCCGTCACGTCGAAAAAGAAGAGGAAGACGGGGAAGAGGGGCCAAAAGGCAAAAAAGGCAACCTCAAAGAGAAAAAAGCCACCACGTTGAGCGAAGACAATCTGCGTCGTTTGAAAAAGCGTAAGAGCATGCAGGTCACAGAGAAAAAACCTGCTCAGAACGAACACGGATTCCAGAAGCCGACGGCTCCGGTAATCAAAGAGGTTAAGGTGCCTGAAAGCATTACTTTGGCGGAATTGGCGGATCAGATGTCGATCAAGGCCGGTGAAGTCATCAAATATATGATGCTGAATCTAGGCACCATGGCGACGATCAACCAGGTGTTGGATCAGGAAACCGCGATGCTAATCGTTGAAGAGATGGGTCACAAGCCTGTTGCCTACAACGAAGTGACGGTTGAAGATGAGGTGATCGGTTCGGTTTATCAAGGTAAGACGGTACACCGTTCGCCGGTTGTCACCATTATGGGTCACGTTGACCACGGTAAAACGTCACTGCTGGATTACATCCGTAAGGCGAAAGTGGCACATGGTGAAGCGGGGGGGATCACCCAGCATATCGGTGCTTACCATGTAGATACCGACAAAGGTGGTGTTA
>JACXUQ010000312.1 GCA_014763835.1 Thiotrichales bacterium | reverse complement strand
GTGTGGTTGTACTCCATCAGAAAATGTTCCATTTGTTCAACAAAGGTTTTTTGCGGGGTGAGCAGGGCATTGGCCAATACCGCAAACTCCTGCGGGTTCAGCTGGTAGAGGGTGTAGTCTTTGTCTTCAAAGGTGTCCAGCAAGTATTGCGTCATTTGCCGGATAAGGTTCGGTGATGCATTGCCGGCCTGAACGTCTACGGAGAGTTTTGCCAGATAGGCCTGTTGGGCGTGACGGTAGTCGTATTCGAGTTTCTCGCTATTGCCGAGGTGGCTGAGCGGATGGGTGCGGAAGGTGTTCAAGAGCGGCTCATGGTGGGTCACTAAATCCGTTACGTTTTCAAACAGAAACAGTGTGTGCTGCTCGGGTAGGCAATGGGGTACCACGGTGGTACGCGTAAAAAGCGTTTTGCCATCGGCAGCGGACAGCTTAAGGATCCCTTGCCACACATTGCCCTGTGACAAGGCACGCTGCATTTTTCTGACAACTACACGCGGAATTTGGGGGTGTAAACATTGACTAAACGCCTGTCCGCTGAGATTGTCGTCGGCAGCGTGTATGAGCTTTAAAAAGTCGGCACTGACAGAGAGTATCTTGCCTTGGTCATCCGTCGTTAGCCTGGCGTTGGGTTGTATGACGCTTTGCAGCGTTTCCTGGTGCAGTTTGCGGGCGAGTGTCAGTTCGCTGAAGGTCTCGCAGGTGCGCTGAAAAAACAGGTTTAAGCAGTGTGTCAAAGCGCCAAACTCGTCCCTGTGGTTGGTTTGCAACGGCAGAATCTGGCACAGTCTGTCGGCATCGCCGAAAAAGGGATTGATTGAGGCCAGTTGCGAGCGCAGCTGGCTGAGTGGGCGGACTACACGCTGGCGCAAGAGAATGATTAAAAGGCCGATAATAAACAGGTCGACCAGTGCCAGGCTGGCAATCTGCCAGTAGAGGGCTTCGCGGGTGCTGTCAATCAGGCTGTTGACGTGGGTGAGGTTGTCGGCAACAAGGAAACAGCCGACCTTATCGTTCTTAAAATCGTAGAGGGGAACTGAAGTGAAGTAATAGGGGGGGCGGATGATTTGCTGGTCTTTTTCCAGCTGGTCGAAGTCGTAATTGGCGAGTGCCTGAATCAAAGGCTGATTGTTACGCGGCCGGGAATTCAGCAATACGCGGTTGGTGCCTACGAGCGTCAAGGTGTGGAAGTAGTCGATGGTTTTGTCATGGCTGCTGAGAATCAGGGCTTGCAGATTGTACTGTTTGTTGAGTTCCTGAATGATCTCCTCAAAACTCTGGATGAATTCGATGGAGCCGACAATACGCCCTTCATATTTCATCAGTGCGAAGCCTCGTAGCAGAATTCCCTCGCGACCGAGTTCAACGCTGGCGAAAGGCGTTTGGGTCAGGGCCAGATGATGCAGCGAATGGCGGAAAGGACTGAGGTTGTCGCCATATTGGTCGGGTTGCCAGCTGCGCAAAAAGCTTTTGAAGTCGGCGGTGTGCAAGTGAATTTTGACGTTTTTAAAACCGCTGAACTTTTTGTATTGTTTAAGCACGTCGTCTAATAATTGTTGGGCTGATGCGCGGTTCCGGTCAGCCAGTGCTTTTTGCAAACCGGGGTTGTTGGAAAGTGCGATGACGTTGGTTAAGACGATTTGATGCTGGCCGTTGAGGGTTTTTTGCACATAGTTCTGGTAGGTTTGGCGCACTTCCTTGTGTTTTTCCAGGGTCAGCTTTTGGATTGCCCAAAAGGTGTTGAGGGTCATGATGGCAAGTCCGAGCAGTAGTACGCCGATAATCGGCAGGTAGAGTCGGTTGCTGAGTTTGCTGGTAATAGAAGGCGGTTGTAACTGCACGTGGATTTCCGGTTTGCTTAAAGGGCCAGGATTTCTCTTCAACGGGGCCTGGGATTGGAAGGCGATATTAGCATTCCTGGGCGGACGGGTGCAAATCGCAACGGATTTTTTTAACTTATTGCTTTATAAACAAATTTTTATTGGGTCGCATTGAGTGGTGATTTGGGGGATGGATAAGGTGCTTTTTATCTTGTACTTCAAAGAGAGCTTTGCACGAGATGGTTGCACGAATAAAAATGGTTAAAAACCGTCTGATTTTTGTTGAAAAACTTGCTAATAGCCAGCTATTAGCTGCGTT
>JACXUQ010000311.1 GCA_014763835.1 Thiotrichales bacterium | reverse complement strand
CTTGCATCGGATTCGATTTGAGTCACACCGACCAGCTTTCGGAGTTGGTCGCGCAGCTGGATAAGGTGGATGTGTTGATTAACAACGCCGGCCTGTTGCAGACCCTGACCTATGATGCTTATCCCGAAGCCAACCGCGATTACGGTCTGAACCTGAACCTGCTCACGCCGGTCACCCTGACCACGCTGTTGGAGGACAAACTCAAAGCCTCGCACTATAAAGGCCGCGTGGTCAACAACGCCTCCATCGCCGGGCAGATCGGCCACCCGGACATCTGGTACGGCATCGCCAAAGCCGGTCTGATTAACGCCACCAAAGCGTTTGCCAAAGCCTTCCAGGGGAAGATCATCGTCAATGCGGTCGCCCCCAGCCCGACCGAAACCGAACTTTTGAACAATATTCCCGAACACCGCCAGCAGGCGTTTTTAAGAAACACCATCAGCGGCCGTTTTGCGACGGCACAGGAAGTCGCCGACGCCATGTTCTGGCTGGCCACCGATTGCCCGGAATATATCAATGGCATCTGTTTGGATATCAATAACGGCTCTTTGCCGCGCTAACGGAACAAATCGCATGAGTCTAGCCGTTTACCAAGCCATTTTACAGCGCCACTCGGTGCGCGCGTTTTTGGATAAACCGGTGGAAACCCGCGTTATCCACAGGATATTGGAGCGCACCCGTTTCGCCCCCTCGGGCGTCAATACCCGGAGATTGTGCGCGAACAGCTCGGCTACGCTGACGACAAAATTCTGCTCGGCGGCATGGCGCTCGGCTACGAAGACCTGACGCATCCGGTCAACCAATACCGCACCGACCGCGAACCGGTGGAGGCTTTTAGCCGCTTTTTCGATTAGAACACCAGCTACCCGGCCTGTTGAGTTTTTTTTGCGCGCAAATTCGGGACATTTCCATCACACATCGTTGAGCCCCGAGCTGTCGCTGGGCTACAATCAAAAACATGGATTGGGTAAAGGAAGACCACATGAACATGCCAAAGCAAGACGACTGTCTATTACTCGAAAAAGTGATTGAAACCGTCGATAACGTCATTATCGTAATGGACAGAAACGGGCTGATACGCCGCTTTAATCCGGCTGCGGAAAGCCTGACCGGCTACAAAGCCGAAGATATCGTCGACCATGCGCACTGGTCGTTGCTGATTCCCGAAGAGCAGCGTCAAGCGGTGGAAAAAACCTTCGCGTCGCTTACCAGCGGCGATTTCCCCAACACCATGGTCAACGAATGGCTGACGCAGGATGGCCAGCACGTCACCATCCAGTGGCACAACAGCGCCATCACCGATGCGTACAATCAAGTGCAGTATGTGATCGCCACCGGCACCGATATCACTCCGCAAATTCAGGCGCACGCCGATCTGGCGATCTCCGCCAAAGCGCTGGAAACCGGCGAAGGCCTGGTGATTACCGATAAAAACGGCGTGATTATCCGCACCAACAAGGTGTTCACCCAGTTCACCGGCTACAGCGAAGAAGAGGCTATCGGCAAAACCCCGAGCCTGCTCAGTTCCGGCAAGCATGACGCCAAATTCTATGAGGCCATGTGGCAGGGTATCGCCGAGCGCGGCTACTGGGCCGGCGAGATCTGGAACAAGCGCAAAAACGGCGAAATCTATCCCGAATACCTCAAGGTCAGCGCGGTCTACAACGACCAGCATGAGGTCACGCATTATGTGGCGAGCTTTGCGGACATCAGCAACCTCAAAAACGCCGAAAAGAAACTGCAATTCTTTGCCAACTACGACTTGGTCACCGGCCTGCCGAACCGCAGTTATTTTCTGAAACTGCTGCGCACCAGCCTGCAACAAGCCAGAACTCATCACGATCAGCTGATTCTGCTGCATGTGCGCTTGAACCGCCTTTCCAAACTCAATACCCAGCTCGGCTTTGAGGTCACCGACAAACTGCGCCTGTTGCTGAATGCCGGCGAACACGCCCAGATCGAAGACCTGGAGGAGAGCAATGCCATCCTCCACAATCTCGACCCGCGCATCGGCATCTGCGTGTTTGACGGCCAACCGCCTGCGGACGACAACATTCAGGCGGAAACCCTGCTGGAACGGGGCCTGTTAAGCAGTTTTGAGGCGATTGACCAAGGCCGCCAGGTGCTGTTTTATTCGAGCGAATCGCAACAGATCGCCGACAACAGCTACAAACTTGAGCAGGCGCTGACCCATGCGACCCAGAACATGAGCGAGTTCGAGCTGTTCCATCAACCGCAATACGACCAGCACCACCAGATTACCGGCGGCGAACTGCTGATCCGCTGGAAACACAACGGCAGTTATATTCCGCCGAATGTGTTTATTCCCTTTGCCGAAAAAAGCGGATTGATTTTGAAAATCGGCCGCTGGGTGTTGGAAACCGCAGCCCAGCATTATGAACAGCTCAAAGCGCACGGGCTGCATCGACACTATGCCCAGCTGGGCGTCAACCTCAGCGCCAAACAACTGCTCTCGGAAAGTTTTGTTGACGAGCTTGAAGCCTTATTGGCGCGCCATCCCGGCCTGGTTCACCATTTGACGCTGGAAATTACCGAAACCGCCTTTATCGACGACATCGAGGCGGTCAAAACCCGCATCAGCCGCTTACGCGCCTTGGGCTTGCGCATCTCCATCGACGACTTCGGCACCGGCTACGCCTCGTTCTCCTATCTGACCGAACTGGAATTCGACGAGATCAAGATCGATAAGACCTTTACCGATATGGTGCATATCGTGGACCATAAATCGCATAAAATCGCCAAGGCAATCATCGGGATTGTTAAGGCGCTGAACGTCAGTACCATCGCCGAAGGGGTCGAAACCAAGGAGCAGTTCGACACGCTGGTGGGGCTGCACTGCAAACATTTCCAAGGCTACTATCTGAGCAGGCCGGTCCCTTTTGCGGAGCTGGTC
>JACXUQ010000310.1 GCA_014763835.1 Thiotrichales bacterium | reverse complement strand
TGACCATGCGCCGCCATGTGATTGTGGATGCGACCTTTTTGAAAGCCGAACATCGTGCCGCTTTCTATCAAATGGCGAACAGACTGCAGCTGTCCGCGTATCTGATTTATCTGCAAATCGATGAAAACCAGGCCGCCGCCGCCATCAATCGGCGTCTGCAGTTGAATAATAATCCGTCGGATGCGGATGTGGCGGTGATGCAACGCCAGTTAGCCTATTTGGAGCCTCCCGCAGCAGATGAACCGGCGCTTTGTCTGCAGGCGGCAGATTTGCGCCAGCAATTTCCGGCCAGTTCACTTCAGGAATTCCTGCACTGGCCGATAACCGATATAACCTGATTCATATCGTTAATGCCGACTTATTGGAAACCCATGAAAGCGTTCACCTTCTTCAATCACTTGAGTGTTTTTGGCCCGCTGCGTTTAGCGTTTTGTGCGCTGCTGTTGACGCCTGTCGCCGTTTTGGCGGCGGATAATCAGGAAACCTCGAGTAAGACGGTCGATTTGGGTCAGGTGAGCGTTTTGGGCATCAAATTGATGGAAACCGAAGTCAAACAGGTGCGCGATCATTTATGGGCGATCGGCGGTTTTACCCAGGCAAGATCCACCTTGCAGCAGGTCAATGTTGACCGCTTCTTTAGCCGTTCACGCTGGCGCGACAGTTATTATGTGGAATTCCGCTATAACTCAGTTGGCAAGGTCATGTCGGTCAAACGCCTTTACCGCCCCTACTCGATTGATAACGTCAACCGCCGTAGTCCCCTTTCCACCCGTGAAATTGCGCTGCAACTTAGTAAGGAACTGGGGCAGCCCGCTTCGATAGAAACACGTGGCTGGGGCGGCACTTTGCGCTATCGCAGTTATCGTTGGGAAGATGATAAAATGGAAGTGATTCTGGACCGTGAAGGCGGCGAGAAACTGGGTAATATTTTTGTGGAATACCGCGTTAAGCCGCAAACGCCTGAACAGTCGCCTTATTATGTCGAGGCACAGCCGCAAGACGGGCAACGGCGCATTTAAGTGAGGTAGTCGCTATGCAAATCAATACGCAAATCAGTGCCGGTCATTACGCCACAACGGGAATTCAGCAAGGGTTTGAGCGTCTGGCGGATAATACCCAGAAAATCATTCATCCCGAGAGCGGCCAACAAACCGAGGCTTTGATCGATAATACTCAGGTTGCCAAACAGGTCGAGTCGTCTGTCAAGGCGCTGAAAACCTATGATGGAATGATCGGCACGCTGCTTGATGTCATCGCCTGAAAAAGTGAACAGGCCGGGTCGGAGTTTGTCGCCTGGCCGTTTTATTTAGAGTGAACAGATCCAGCGCTTTATAACTTCCCAAGATTCTGGTAAATGTCTGAAGGTGTGGTCCCCGCCCTCAAACAGCACTGTCTGCTGGCTGGCATCGCCTGTTTGGTATAGTTCAAAGGCGTGTCGGTAGTCAATAATCTCATCGTCTTTATCCAAAAGCAGCAGCCCTTTTGTATTTGCTTGCGGCTTGGTGTAATAAGCGCTCAACTGCTGCCGGTAAATGGCATCGACCGTGAATTTCTCTTGGGTATAGGGATTTTCGTGTTGTCCCAGGTAGCCCTGCAACAGTGCAATCGGATCGAGTGCCGGATTAATCAGTATAGTGGGCAGCCTATAGCGAAGGCCAAGGTATTGTGCGTAAAACCCTCCTAGCGACGAACCGATTAAAAAAACGGGCTTATCCCCTCTGTCCAAGCCGTTGCGGTGCATGAAATTTTCTAGATAAGCTGCGCTATGGTCGGGGGTGTTCTGCGGGTAGGTTGGCGTCAGTAATTCGATCTGGCGAGCACCGGTTTCGCAGTGTAATGGATCGCTGAAACGGCTTTTGAACCAGCGCCCTTTTTGACTGCTTGCATTGCTTAAAAAGCCATGTAGATAGACGCACTGCATGGTTTGCATTCTGATAAAATCCCCCGCATGATTAAAGCACCTAAAATCGTTCAACGCCCCTTCTCCTCCGAGGTTTACGCCGCCAGCAAGGCGCTCGGACTGTCTGATTTGCAGGCCCGTCTGGTCGCGCAGCGCAAGCACACCACCGATCAACTGGCAGAAACGATTTTCCCGAAATTAAAACATATCCAGCATCCCGACGCGTTGAAAAATTCCCGTGAAGCGGCACGCCTGATTGCCGATGCGATTCTTTCCGACGG
>JACXUQ010000024.1 GCA_014763835.1 Thiotrichales bacterium | reverse complement strand
TTGAATGTGTTGTTGGGCAAGCCGCCTAAGATGCATCGCAAAGTTGAATCGCGTCTGATTCCGCAACCGGGTTTTGAGACGGCTGTGATCGATCTGGAAGACGCAACAGAACGTTTGTTGAAGTTGCCGACGATTGCCGACAAGTCTTTCCTGATTACCATTGGTGACCGTACGATCACCGGCATGGTCACGCGTGACCAGATGGTCGGCCCTTGGCAGGTGCCGGTGGCCAACGCAGGCATCACCTGTTCTGATTACAACGGTTACACGGGTGAGGCAATGGCTTCGGGCGAACGTCCACCGGTTGCCTTGATTAATCCTAAGGCCTCGGCGCGTTTGGCAATCGCTGAATCAATTACCAATATTGCCTGTACAAAAATCGCCAAAATCAGTGACATTAAATTGTCGGCCAACTGGATGGCCGCGGCAGGCCATCCGGGCGAGGATTCGGCTCTGTATGATGCCGTTGAAACCGTCGGCTTGGAGTTGTGTCCTGCATTGGGAATCGCTGTACCGGTGGGTAAAGACTCCATGTCGATGAAAACCGTTTGGAAAGACGGCGATCAGGACAAGGCGGTGATTTCACCAGTGTCTTTAAATATCACGGCATTTGCACCGGTTGAAGATGTGCGCAAGACGGTCACACCGCAGTTGCGTACTGATTTGGGTGACACGGAATTGTTGGTGATTGACTTGGGTCGTGGTCAAAACCGTATCGGTGCAAGCTGTTTGGCACAGGTTTATAACCAAATTGGGGATGTTGCTGCCGATCTGGATTCGGCGGATGATCTGATTAATCTATTCAATGCCACACAAGCGATGTTGGCCGAAGACTTGATGGTGGCTTATCACGACCGCGCCGACGGCGGTCTGTTGGTAACCTTGACAGAGATGGCGTTTGCCGGCCATTGCGGTTTGAATGTCGATGTTTCCGCATTGGGTAATGAACCGGTGGCTGCGTTGTGTGCCGAGGAATTGGGTGTGGTTGTTCAGGTTAAGGCAGCGGATAAGACGCGTGTCGCCGACATTCTTGCTGCTAACGGTTTGAGCGAAATGGCGCACTGGATCGGTTCGCCTGCGCAGGATGACCAAATTGTCATTAACGCGCATGGCAAGGCTGTGTTGAGCAAGCCACGCAAAACCTTGCAGAAGTGGTGGTCGGAAACGTCTTACCGTATGCAGGCGCTGCGTGACAATGCCGATTGCGCCAGGCAGGCCTTCGATGCAATCGACAATGACGCCAATACCGAACTGTCAGTGAAATTGACCTTTGATATTAATGAGGACATCACCGCTGAATTTGCCGGCAAGTCCCGTCCCAAGGTGGCTATTTTGCGTGAGCAAGGTGTAAACGGTCAGCAGGAAATGGCAGCGGCGTTTACTAAAGCCGGTTTTGATGCGATTGACGTGCATATGTCGGATGTGTTGTCCGGCGCGGTTAAATTCGACGATTTCCGCGGTTTGGTCGCGTGTGGTGGCTTCTCTTACGGTGACGTTCTGGGTGCCGGGCGCGGATGGGCGAACTCCATTCTGTTTAATGACACGGCGCGTTCCACGTTTGAAGGTTTCTTTAAGCGTGAAGATACCTTCACCTTGGGTGTTTGTAATGGCTGCCAGATGCTTTCCAACCTCAAAGAGATTATCCCGGGTGCTGAAAACTGGCCGGCGTTTGTACGTAATACGTCAGAGCAATTTGAAGCGCGCTTCTCACTGGTTGAAATCCAGGAGTCACCTTCCATTCTGCTGAAAGGCATGGAAGGTTCGCGCATTCCGGTTGCGGTAGCGCACGGTGAAGGGCGCATGGATTTCGGTGCGGGTAATTCTTCTCAGGTCGAAGGCTTGGTAGGCGTGCGTTATGTGGATGCGCAAGGCAATCCGACCGAAACTTACCCATTCAACCCGAACGGCACGGCAAACGGGATGACCGGACTGACCACGCCGGATGGTCGCGTCACTATCATGATGCCGCACCCGGAGCGTGTGTTCCGTACCGTACAGAACTCATGGCATCCGGATGACTGGATGGAGGATGCACCTTGGATGCGTCTGTTCCGTAATGCGCGTAAGTGGGTAGGTTAAGAGCTTAATTAATAGGGTTAGCAAAAGTTCTTATACCAGAAACCTTATAGTCAAATAACTTTCGTTTATTTGACTTTGCTCACCCGGGCCAGTAAATTTGTTTGACTTTTTTAAAAGGTGGCCTGTTGAGTTTAGCGGGCTACGCATCTTAAAACTAAAACGGAGAGAGACCGAATGTCTTTAAATCGTCGTGAATTTTTACACGTAATGTCTATGGCTGCGGCCGCAGGGATGTTACCAGGTACAGCGAGCGCCATGTCAGGTGGTGCAGACAAGGCAGCGGCTGCTAAAGCATCTGCAGAAATCTACAACCAGCCAATGAAAGGCAAGGTTCGTCTTCTGCACATTACAGATACCCACGCGCAATTAAAGCCGATCTATTTCCGTGAACCAAACGTAAACTTGGGTACTGGTCCTGCTTTCGGTAAATTGCCACACGTTGTAGGTACAAAACTGTTGAAAGAGATCGGTGTTAAAGAAGGCACGCCTCTGGCGCACGCTTTCACTTACATCAATTTCCAGGAAGCGTCTGAAACTTACGGTAAAGTAGGTGGTTTCGCGCACGTTAAAACGTTGCTGGACAAGTTGCGCGAACAAGCGGGCGGTCGTGAAAATACCTTGACTATGGACGGCGGTGACTTGTGGCACGGTTCAGCTACTGCGTTGTGGACACGCGGTGGTGACATGGTTGAAGCGTCTAACCTGTTGGGTGTAGACATCATGACCGGTCACTGGGAATTTACTTACACTGAAGAAGAAGTGTTGCGTAACCTGAACAACTTCAAAGGTGAGTTCCTGGCGCAAAACATCCGTATCAAAGAGGACTCTTTGTTCGGTGACGCTTACCGCGAAATGGTAGAACGCCATAACGGTACTGGTTTGTACAGCGAAGACGAAGCACGCGCATTCAAACCATACACCATCAAAATCGTAAACGGCGAGCGTATCGCTGTGGTTGGTCAAGCGTTCCCACGTACAGCTAACGCTAACCCACAATCAAACTTCCCGGACTGGTCATTCGGTCTACGTGAAGACGCATTGCAAGAGTTGGTTGAAGCGATCCGCGAAAAAGAAAAACCAGCGGCAATCGTGATGATCTCTCACAACGGTATGGACGTAGATATCAAGATGGCTTCACGCGTTTCTGGTATCGATGCTATTTTCGGTGGTCACACGCACGACGGTCTTCCTAAGATTATCCCTGTTAAGACGCCAGAAGGCGGTGTATGTCACGTAACCAACGCCGGTTCTAACGGTAAATTCGTGGGTTGTATGGACCTTGACATCGTTAACGGTAAGTTGAAAGGCGTTGACTACAAACTATTGCCTGTATTCTCAAACATTCTGGATGCAGACAAAGAAGTAACGACTTTCATCGACCACCTGTGGGCGAAAAAGTATGACACTAATATCATCGAATCACGTAACCCTGACTACTACTACAGCAAAGAGCGCCTAGGCAAAACTTACGGCGAAATCCTGAGTGAAGAGCTGGCGGTTGCTGAAGAAACTCTGTACCGTCGTGGTAACTTCATGGGTACTTGGGACCAGATCATCGTAAACTCATTGCGTGAAGAGCATGATACGCAAATCGCGATGTCTGCAGGTGTTCGTTGGGGTACTTCTGTATTGGCAGGCGAAACCATCACGATGGAACGCGTTATGGACGAAACATCTATGACTTACGGTGAGACTTACAAGTCAACTGTAACCGGTGCGCAAATGAAAGATATCCTAGAAGGTATCTGTGAAAACTTGTTCCAAAAAGACCCATACCTGCAATCAGGTGGTGATATGGTGCGTCTAGGTGGTATGGACTACACCTGTGAGCCAAATGCAGAATTCGGTAAGCGTATTACTGACATGCGTTTGGATGACGGTACGCCGCTTGAAGCTAACAAAACATACACTGTTGCCGGTTGGGCGCAGGTTGACTCAGTTGGTTCTGGCCGCTTGATGTGGGACGTAGCTGCTGACTACCTACGTCGTCACAAAGGTGATATGAAGCTTAAGAAAGTTAACCACCCAGTTCTTAAAGGTGTTAAGGACAACCCAGGTATCGAAAACTACCCAGGTAAATTGGCTTAATTTTCTAGCTAAGCTTTCTACAAAGAACCCGGCCTTGCGCCGGGTTTTTTGTTTTACTGAGCCGATATTTTTTCGTGCAATTCACGAGGGTTGTATGAATAAAAGTGGGCCCCGTTAGGCAGCAATAAGCCAAGGGGGTGCTGGAAGCTGATTTTGAGAGAGGGTGGGATGGGCTTGAAAAATCAAGCTCCAAAAACTGAACAGGCCGGGTAGGCATCTTCTACCCGGCCTGTTCAGTTTTTTAAGCGAATTTTTGTGAAAGTATTATTGGATCTTTAGGTAGGAAAAGCCCTGGCTTTGCAAAATAGCGATCTTGGCGACACCGGAAGGGGTTAACTCGATTCCTTTGTAAACCTTGTCCTTCGGCAGACCGACTTCATCACGGGTTTTGTCACACAGTTCTACCTTAACACCGCGAACTGTCATGAGCGCATTCAAGCGCCCTTTAAGTTCATCACGACGTTTCAGCAGTTCTTCGTCCGCTTTGTAAGGGGTGTTTTCCAGATTGTCGTCGGTGGTGAAGCGCAGGCCGTAACCCACAAATACCAGATGCACCTCCGGTTCCATCAATTCAGTCTCATAGAAGTTAAGAATGTTGTTGATGGAGGTCAGCGTAGCGGAATAACGTGTGGTGTCCTGAAAATCCACATGGTAAACCACCTTGGCGCCGTCGTCGGCTGCCTGAGAGCTGGCGCCGAACATTGCGCTGGCGATGACCAGGCTTTGTGCAAAACGTTTAAACAGGTTTTTCATAACCACTCCTTGGCTGTTTGCCGTTTATTGGATTTTGGTAATCTCACGCGATTTAGTCAGTGCCTGAATCGCCTCATTGACACGTTTGAACAGCGCGTGGCTGTCTTCATTCGGCTGACGCAATTCTGTTACACCGGCTTTGCTGGTCAGACAAGTGACCACGCCTTCTTCCAGTTTGATATTTTGAGAAGAGATGGTTTCCTGTGCCAGCTTGGCAATACGGAAGGCGTCGACGGCTTTGACCTGTGGCAAGACCACCATGAATTGGTCGCAGCTCAAACGCCCCACATAACCCAACTCTTTAACCACGTTCTGAATGGCGTGTGCTGCCGTTAGAATCGCCTTGTCGCCCATTTCGTGGCCATAACCATCGGTAATGCGTTTGAAGCAGTCCAGATCGATCTTGATCATCGACAAGGCCTGTTTGTTGAGTTTGGCTTTGTTGAGTTCCTCATCGACAATACCGAGGAAGAAATCACGGTTATACAGATTGGTCAGCGGATCGGTGGAGGAGAGGTGTTCGATCTGCTCCTCCATGTGCTTGCGACTGGTAATGTTGATTGCCAACCAAATAACAGCGGGCTGGCCGTAGGCATCGGAATCAATCGGATAAACCCGCGCCTCATACCATTGACCGCCCAGCGGGCCCTCAGAAACACCATTGACGTCACTGTTGGCCAGTTGGTACTCGATCTCTTGCAAATGGCCTGTTGTGATGGCTTTTTGCACCACTTTCAAAAAGCGCTCCGCCATTTTTTCGGGCAATACATCACGGTAGGTTTTACCGATCAGGCGGCTGCCGTCGGCATAGAGCGTGCGCTCCTGGCCGCCGACAATGTCCAGATAAGTACCATCCTGACCCATGATGAAAATCGGGTCGGGCATGGCGTTGGCAATGGCAATCAGATGCGAGTTAAGGTTTTCTTGATTCATGCCGGCGTCCTTTCCTTGAGATTAGTTTTTGCTGATCGGCTTGTACTTGATGCGGTGCGGTTGCGCGGCATCTGCGCCTTTACGGCGTTTGAGGTCGGCTTCGTAGTCGGAGAAGTTACCTTCAAACCATTCAACATGCGAATCACCTTCAAATGCCAAGATGTGCGTGGCGATACGGTCCAGGAACCAGCGGTCGTGCGAAATGACCACCGCACAGCCAGCAAACTCCAGCAGAGCCTCTTCCAGAGCACGCAGTGTTTCCACGTCCAGGTCGTTGGTCGGTTCGTCGAGCAGCAGTACGTTGCCGCCGCTGCGCAGGGTTTTTGCCAAATGTACACGGTTGCGCTCACCGCCGGAAAGCTGGCCGATTTTCTTCTGCTGGTCGCCGCCGCGGAAGTTGAAGCGGCTACAGTAGGCGCGGGAGTTGAACTCCATATTACCAACCATAAAGATGTCATCTCCGCCGGAAATCTCTTCCCAAACGGTATTGTTGTCATTCAGGGCATCACGGCTCTGGTCAACGTAAGAGAGCTGCACGGTTTCACCGAATTCGATGCTGCCGGTATCCGGTTTCTCCTGGCCGGTCAACATGCGGAACAGGGTGGATTTACCGGCACCGTTGGCACCGATAATCCCGACGATGCCGCCTTGTGGCAGGCGAAAATTCAGGTCGTCGATCAACAGGCGGTCACCGAAACCTTTGGTGATGTGGTTGACCTCAATGACTTTTTCGCCTAATCGCTCCGCCACCGGAATGTAGATTTCGTTGGTTTCGTTGCGTTTCTGGTGTTCGACACTGCTCAGCTCGTCAAAGCGTGCCAAACGCGCTTTGGACTTGGCATGGCGACCTTTCGGATTGGCGCGTACCCATTCCAATTCGCTTTTCATGGTTTTGATGCGAGCGGCTTCGGTTTTGGCTTCCTGCTCCAGGCGCTTCTCTTTCTGTTCCAGCCAAGAAGAGTAGTTACCCTGGTAAGGAATGCCTTCGCCGCGATCCAGTTCCAGAATCCATTCGGCCGCATTGTCGAGGAAGTAACGGTCGTGGGTGATCGCAACGACGGTCCCGGGGAAGTCGCACAGGAAGCGTTCCAGCCACGCAATCGATTCGGCATCCAAGTGGTTGGTCGGTTCGTCCAGCAGCAGCATGTCCGGTTTTTCTAACAGTAGTTTGCACAGTGCCACACGGCGGCGTTCACCACCTGACAGTTTGGAAACATCGGCATCCCAAGGTGGCAGACGCAGCGCGTCGGCAGCGATGTCCAAGTTGCGGTCGAGGTTGTGGCCGTCCTTGGCTTGAATCAGATCTTCAATTTCGCCTTGTTTTTTGGCCAGGGCATCGAAGTCGGCATCCGGCTCGGCATAAGCGGCATACACCGCGTCCAAATCGGCCAGCGCCTGTTTAACGTCGGCCACGGCTTCCTCGATATTGCCGCGCACATCTTTGCTTTCGTCCAGCTGCGGTTCCTGAGGCAGATAGCCGATTTTAATGCCCGGTTGCGGACGCGCTTCACCAACGATATCGGTGTCGATGCCAGCCATGATTTTTAACAGGGTGGATTTACCGGAACCGTTCAGACCTAATACGCCGATTTTGGCGCCCGGAAAGAAAGAAAGGGAGATGTCTTTAAGAATGTGACGGTTAGGCGGAACCACTTTACCGACGCGGTTCATGGTATAGACAAATTGTGCCATAGTGACTTGGTTTTCCTGTGATTGAGGCTGAAAAAGCAGCGCGTTTCAGCCGACTTGATGTTTAAGTTGAATGGGGGAAACTTTACCTAAAAAACGCGCGTTTATAAAGTGAAACCGGCCATTTCACAAATAAGAAATGCAAATAGCCTTATTATCGTGGTTATTTGTAGAGAAAAGCTGTAAAATCGCATTCTTTGAAAATCTTAAAACTTGAGACGGAGAACCATTTCATGTTCACAAAATCTATGACCATTGCCGGTTACGATGATCTGATTGCCAATGCGATTAAAAACGAAGAAAAGCGCCAGGAGTCGCACATCGAGTTGATCGCTTCAGAAAACTACACCAGCCCTCGCGTAATGGAAGCACAAGGTTCATGCTTCACCAACAAATATGCGGAAGGCTATCCAGGCAAGCGTTATTACGGTGGTTGTGAATTTGCGGATATCGTTGAACAAGCGGCGATTGACCGTGCCAAAGAGTTGTTTGGTGCCGATTACGCCAACGTTCAGCCGCACTCAGGTTCTCAGGCTAACGCCGCGGTCTATATGGCGCTGCTGCAACCGGGCGATACCGTTTTGGGTATGAGCCTGGCGCACGGTGGTCACTTGACACACGGTTCTTCAGTGAGCTTCTCAGGTAAAATCTACCATGCCGTTCAGTACGGTATTGATCCGGTGACTGGCAAAATCAACTATGACGAAGTGCAGGCGTTGGCTAACGAGCACAAGCCGAAGATGATCATTGCCGGTTTCTCTGCGTATTCTCAAGTCATCGATTGGGCTAAATTCCGCGAAATCGCTGACTCTGTAGGTGCCTACCTGTTTGTGGATATGGCGCACGTAGCCGGTTTGGTTGCCGGTGGTCTATATCCTAATCCGGTTCCGCATGCGCATGTGGTAACAACGACAACGCACAAAACTCTGCGTGGTCCTCGTGGTGGTTTGATCCTGGCTCAATCTAACCCTGAGTTGGAAAAGAAATTGAACTCGGCGATTTTCCCGGGTGGTCAGGGTGGTCCTTTGGTTCACGTAATGGCAGCAAAAGCGGTCGCTTTCAAAGAGTGTTTGGAACCTGAGTGGAAAACTTACTGCGAAAACGTCGTGAAAAACGCCAAGGCGATGGCCAAAGTATTTATGGAACGTGGTTGTGACGTCGTTTCCGGTGGTACTGAAAACCACTTGTTCCTGGTGAGCCTGATCAAAAAAGGTCTAACCGGTAAATTGGTGGATGCCGCGTTGGATGCAGCGCACATCACTATCAACAAAAACTCGGTACCGAACGATCCTATGTCGCCATTCGTAACCTCAGGTATCCGTGTGGGTACGCCTGCGGCGACGACTCGCGGTTTTAACGAAGAAGACTGTATCAACCTGGCAAGCTGGATGTGTGACGTGATCGACGCCTGTGACCAGGCTAACGAAAGCTGGGATGAAGCAGTCATTGCACAAGTGCGCGAGAAAGTATCTGCGTTGTGTGCGGCTAAGCCGGTTTACAAATAAATTCGTCAAGAATTTATTACGGCGTTAGCGCAACGGCTAAAAAACCACCATGCGGTGGTTTTTTAGTATTTACGATTTGGTTTTTCGGTTTTTATTCAGCGTGTTTATCCCGTAAGATAGAGCGGTTTGAACGCCTTTTATCCAAGAATTCAGCCAGAATAATGGAGTGCAAGATTTATGCATTGTCCGTTTTGTAATGCACCCGAAACTAAAGTGGTCGATTCGCGTTTGGCCAATGAAGGCGCGCAGGTGCGCCGCCGCCGAGAATGTCTGCAATGCGGCGAGCGTTTTACCACCTACGAAACCGCCGAACTTTCGCTGCCGCGTGTGGTTAAGAGCGACGGCAACCGCGAACGTTTTGACGAAGACAAAATTCGCCGTGGTTTGATCAAGGCGTTGGAAAAACGTCCGGTCAAGAGCGAAGCGATCGAGCAGGTCATCACCCAAATCATTAAGCGTCTGATGTCGGAAGGGGTGCGTGAGATTCCGTCGTCGCAGCTCGGCGAATGGTTGATGGATGCGCTGCGTGAACTCGATCAGGTGGCCTATGTACGTTTTGCGTCGGTGTATCGTTCGTTCCAGGACGTTAACGCTTTCCGCGAGGAGGTTGAAAAACTGGTACAGGCGACGACAGCCAAAGCTGACTCCAAGGCAGATGCTAAAAATGACTCAAAATCTCTTGAAGCAGATGAATGAATCTTCTTGGCAAGGAGGGATGGAATGCAAATAGGCCATTTTTCCGCTGAAGATGAACACTATATGCAGCGTGCATTGCAGTTGGCGCAGAACGGCCGTTACACCACCAAGCCCAATCCGGCGGTAGGCTGTGTATTGGTGAAGGGTGGGAAAATCGTCGGTCAGGGCTGGCACCACAAAGCCGGTATGCCGCATGCCGAGCGCGTAGCGTTAGCCGAGGCGGGGAGCCAAGCGCAAGGTGCGACAGCTTATGTGACCTTGGAACCCTGTTCGCATCACGGCCGTACACCGCCTTGTGCTGACGGTTTAGTAGAGGCGCAAGTGGCGCGCGTGGTGGTAGCCATGGAAGATCCTAATCCGTTGGTGGCAGGTCAAGGGATTGAACGTTTGCAGCAGGCGGGCATTGACGTTGCGGTCGGGCTGTTTGAAAATGAGGCACGAGCCTTGAATCCGGGATTTATTAAAATGATGGAACAGAAAAGACCTTACGTCAGAGTGAAAATGGCCAGTAGCTTGGACGGACGTACCGCCATGGCCAATGGCGAGAGCCAGTGGATTACGGGTGAGGCCGCACGTTTGGAGGTGCATCGCCTGCGTGCGTTGAGCGGTGCAATTGTCACCGGTATCGGCACGGTGCTGGCGGATAACCCGGGGCTGAATGTGCGTCTGCCTGCCGAGGTGCTCGCAGAGATGAAGCTGGATGAAGTCTCTGCCCAACCGATTCGCGTGGTGTTGGACCCGCATCTGAGTTTGCCGCTGGATGCTAAAATGCTCGGATTGCCCGGCAGAACGATTGTGATGACCTCCAAGGAGACCGTTGAGCGCAATGCCTCTTTGGCGGA
>JACXUQ010000309.1 GCA_014763835.1 Thiotrichales bacterium | reverse complement strand
TGCTGAAAGGTATTTTTCCAAGCCATGTGAATTAACTCTCTAAATTTTAAGTAAGGCTATTTTAAGTCATCAGTCAATGACTTCTCGTGCAAAGCTCTCAATTTCATAAAAAAATCTATAAATTTAAAGTGGTTAGCTACCCGGCCTGTCGAGATTTCATTTCGCGGCAATTCTAGCAGAAACTTAGGGTTACCCGAATAAATTATTCCGCTCTTAACCGCCCGTTAATACCTAAAGAGATTAAATAGCCGGTAGTAAAAACTAGCACTCATTCCCGCATTCATACTAGAATATCGGCTTTCAATTCATTAGCCTGGCCGCAACAATGGCGCAATCGATGACATTAAGTGAAATTCGCAATTTAATTTTGGATGATATTCAGGCGACCGATGCGCTGATTCTGCAAAGACTCGCTTCCGATGTCGTCCTTATCAACCAGATTGGCCATTACATTATTAATAGTGGCGGCAAACGTTTGCGCCCCCTGCTCACTTTGTTGAGCGCACGTGCTTGCGGCTATGAAGGCACCGACCACCGTTTGATGGCGGCCGTTATCGAATTCATCCACACCTCCACACTGCTGCATGACGATGTGGTTGACGCCTCCGATACGCGCCGCGGCAATAAAACCGCCAACGAAGTCTGGGGCAATGCGGCCAGCGTCCTGGTGGGGGACTTTCTCTATTCGCGCTCTTTTGAAATGATGGTTGAACCGGGACTGATGCGCATTATGCAGGTGATGTCGGAAGCGACCAATGTGATTGCCGCCGGCGAAGTGTTGCAGCTATTGAACTGCCACGATGCCGATACCACCGAAGAACGCTACATGGAAGTCATCCACCGCAAGACCGCCAAACTGTTCGAAGCCGCGACCCAGATGGGACCGATTCTAGCCAACAAACCGGAACTCGAAGAGGCCTTTGTGCTTTACGGGCGTCACTTGGGGGCTGCGTTCCAACTCATCGACGACGCGCTCGACTACATGGCCGATGAAGCCGAACTCGGCAAAAACATCGGCGATGACCTGGCCGAAGGCAAGCCGACCCTGCCGTTGATTTACGTGCTCGAAAACGGTACCGAGGAACAAAAAGCCCTGATCCGCCGCGCCATCGAAACCGACGGCATTGATTTGCTCAAAGAGGTGACAGAAATCATCCTGAATTCCGGTGCCATCGCCTACACGCAAAAAATCGCCCGCCGAGAAGCGGAAAAAGCCAAGCTTGCGCTCACCCCCTTGGCGGACAGCGCGATTAAAACCGCCATGTGCGCCCTAGCCGATTTGGCGGTGAATCGCACACACTAACACCGTCGTCGCACCTACAAAAAAACCGCTTTTAAGCGGTTTTTTATCTCCAAAGATCACAACTCCCTAGATCTTGCCCTTCAGCTTTTTCATCGCATGCGCCATCTGCTCTTCGATGCGGCGCGCCTCTTCCGCCGCTTCCTTGGCTTGCTGCTCCTGGCGCTCCTGATCGATATACGCCTTATACAGATCCAGGTTTCTCAAATGGGTTTTCTTCCAATCAATACGTCTTAGCAGCCAACGTACAATAAACCGTACCACATGACACTCGTCGTGCGACTGGTACATCACCTCGGGCACAGGCCGGATACCATGCACCCGCTCCACCACGATCAACTGCAACGCGTTATCGGGACGAATGCGGATATAGCCGCTTTCGTTATCATCAAAACTGGCGCTGTAATAAAGCCGCACCACCCGGTTCATATTAAAAACCGCCTTGCTCAGAATCGTCGATTCGGGACGACCGCTCAAACCGACGGTAAAAATAAAGATATTCTGCGTCATAATGCGCCTGAAGAAACTCTCGACCTCGTCAAACGGCACCTCATGATGCGCAATCTGATACGCCTCGACTTCCTCGCGAATCTGTTCCGAGCGTCGTTCAAGATGCTTAAAAAAATACTTGAGTGACGGCGAAATCGCCTTGTCTTTCTTCATAGCCAATACCTCTATGATGGTTATCGACCATTTCTGCAAATCTTAACGATAAAAAGCACATTTTTTCATGTCGGATTCAGTAAACAAAAGGGGCTGTAAAAACACCCCCTTTAAATCAACAATAGTATTGAGAGCTTTGCACGAGATGGCTACACGAATAAAAATGGTTAAAAATCGCCTGACTTTTGTTGAAAAACTTGCTAATAGCGAGCTATTAGCTGC
>JACXUQ010000023.1 GCA_014763835.1 Thiotrichales bacterium | reverse complement strand
GTGTTGCGCAAGGTCATTGATAAAAGTGCCGTGCCGATTACTTAGCTGGGCCAGCACCCGGCCTGTTTAAAATATTGGGTATCCGCATTTTATGATTGATTTTTTAACCACAAAGAGCACGAAAGTCACGAAGGCTTTGTAAATTGTTTCTATTTATTGGTACCACCCCTGTTTTTATGGGGTATGTAAATTTTGTGATTGTTTTGACCACAATGGTAATTAAGCCCACTAATGTCACCAAACCGTCGGTGACCTGATCGATATGCCCCAAGGTATAACCGAGTGCCGCCAAAATCAACGAAAACTCACTGATCTGCGCCACCGTCAAACCTGCCAAAAAGCCGGTGCGCTTGTGGTATCCCATATACCCCATAATAATCATCACAATCAGAAAACCAATGGCGATACGGCCGTGCAAAGTGTCCAATTCACGTTTGTCGGAAAGCAGTTTGACAATAATAATCGTGCTGGAGAAGGTCAGCGCTACCGCCACATACAGCGCCCCCACCGGCGACAGACCAAGCGCTAGACCAATGACAAAACCGATGACGGAAGTGAAGATAACCTGCCCCAAACCGGTAAACAGCGAAACCGGCCCGAGCGTGCGGATAACGTGTGGATCCAACTTCAATCCCACCACAAACAGCAGGATAGAAATACCCAGATGCGCCAGCAGTTCCATCTGTTCGGTACTGATTAACAGCCCGGTTACCGAAGGCCCGACGATGATGCCCACAGCAATAAACGCCACGATCAAAGGCTGGCGCAGTTGCAGGGCAATCAACCCCGCCAAGGCGGAAATACCCAACAACACGCTGAATTCGGTAAAAGTCGTTGCAAACATTGTCTGGTCACCCGTTTTCACAATTAAACAGAACCTTGTTTGAGCTCTACCATAAAACCAACAGGCCGGGTATATGCCCGCTTGGTTGCTGATCCATTACGGATTATGCATTACAAAAAACCTGAAATTCCTCTGAAAACACGATTTTATTAAACTATTAAAAGCACGGCGCTTTATGAGCCTGCCCGCTTATGGTAGGCTTTTCAGGTTATAAAATACCTTTATAAAGCGGGTTTTTACCATCATGAACATTCTCGATTTCAACCTGCCGCTGGTGGCGCTGCTGCCGTTTGCCGGCGCCCTGTTGGCAGCCTATGCGGCGCGTTTTAACCGCCTGGCCGCCGCCTATACCAGCGGCGCAGTGACACTGGCAACGCTAGGTCTGCTGACACCAGCCCTATCACTGCCATTCAGCGGCGAAACCCTGATCCAGAGTTGGACATGGATTGAAAGCATCGGCCTGCATTTTGCCTTCCGCCTCGACGGCCTCGCTCTGCTGTTTGCGTTATTGATTCTGGTGATCGGCCTGCTGGTCATTGTTTATGCGCGCTATTACCTCAATCCTAAAGATTGCATGGGACGTTTCTTTGCCTATCTGTTGATGTTCATGGGCTCGATGCTCGGCATCGTGCTTTCCGAAAACCTGATTCAACTGGTGATTTTCTGGGAGTTGACCTCCATCACCTCCTTCCTGCTGATCAGCTACTGGCAGCACCGCGAAGACGCACGCCAGGGCGCACGCATGGCGCTGGCGGTGACCGGCGCCGGCGGTTTGGCGCTACTGGGCGGCGTCTTGTTGCTAGGGCATATTGTCGGCAGCTATCAATTAAGCGATGTATTGGCGGCCGGCGACGTGGTGCGCGAACATCCGCTTTACCTGACCACGCTGGGGCTGATTCTGTTGGGCGTGTTCACCAAATCGGCGCAATTTCCGTTCCATTTCTGGCTGCCGCACGCCATGGCGGCCCCTACGCCGGTATCGGCCTACCTGCATTCGGCCACAATGGTCAAAGCGGGGATTTTCTTGCTGGCGCGTTTCTTTCCGGTCTTGTCGGGCACGCCCGAATGGTCGTGGCTGGTGGGCGGAGCCGGCCTGTTGACTTTATTAATCGGCGCTTACACCGCGCTGTTCAAACACGACCTCAAGGGCTTGCTGGCCTACTCCACCATCAGCCATCTGGGGTTGATTACCCTGCTGTTCGGTTTTGGCACACAAATGGCGGCGGTGGCGGCGATTTTCCATATTATCAACCACGCCACTTTCAAGGCGTCGCTGTTTATGGTGGCGGGCATCATCGACCATGAAACCGGCACGCGCGATATGCGCAAACTCAACGGCCTGCTCAAATACATGCCGCACACCGCCGCACTGGCGATTATCGCCTCGGCGGCGATGGCCGGCGTGCCGCTGTTAAACGGTTTCCTCAGTAAAGAGATGTTCTTCGATCAGGCGGTTTCTGCCTCACACGCCTCCGCCTCGGCGTGGATGATTCCGGTACTGGTGACGATTGCGGGGATTTTCTCGGTGGCCTACTCGATCCGTTTTATCCACGATGTGTTCTTTAACGGCGAACCGATCGACCTGCCGAAAACCCCGCACGAACCGCCGCGCTTTATGAAAGTTCCGGTCGATCTATTGGTCATCGCCTGTCTGGCGGTGGGGATTGTGCCGATCTATACCGTCGCCCCGCTATTGGATGTGGCGGTCACCGGCACACTGCAGAGCACGCTGCCGCAATACAGTCTGGCGTTGTGGCACGGCTTTACCACCCCGTTGATGATGAGTCTGATTGCGCTGAGTGTGGGCGCGTTGGTCTATTACAGACGTCACAGCCTGTTTGCTTTCCACGAACGCTTTATTGCGCAGATTGATGCACGCCGTTATTTCAACGCCCTGCTGGAAGCGCTGATTAGCGTCACCCTTAAAATCACCCGCAGTTTCGACAAAGGCTCTTATCAACACGCCGCTTTCTGGGTCATTTTGGCGTCGGTGGTGATGGGTGTAGGCGGTTTTATGACGGTATCGGCGCCTTTGTTCGGTGAACGCGCTCTGCTGCCGGTGGATGCGGTGAGTCTGCTGGCCGGTTTAACGCTTGTAATTGCTGCCGTGCTGACAGTGGCCTGGCACCGCCGCCGTGCGGTGAGCCTGATTATCATCGGCGTGGTCGGTCTGGTGGTGTCGCTCGCCTTTGTGAAATTCTCCGCGCCCGATCTGGCACTGACCCAGCTTTCGGTGGAAGTGGTCACCATTGTTTTGCTGCTTTTGGCGCTCTATTTCCTGCCGCAAACCACGCCTCAAGAGACAGATCGCCTGCGTTTGGGGCGCGACGCCCTGCTGGCGATTGTCTCCGGCGTGGCGATGACGTTGTTGACGCTAATGGTGTTGACGCGCGATTTTGCGCCGATTTCGCACTACTTTATCGAAAACAGCGTGCCCGGCGGCGGCGGGAGCAACGTAGTCAACGTCATTCTGGTGGATTTCCGCGGATTCGATACCTTGGGCGAAATCGTGGTGCTGGCGCTGGCCGGTTTAGGGGTGTTTGCGATGCTGCAGGGCCTGAAACTGCCGGCACCGACGCATAACCAAGAGGGATTGGCCTGGAATAGCGACAACCATCCGCCGATTATGCAAACTCTGACGCGCCTGCTGCTGCCGTTGATGCTCTTGGTGGCGGTGTTTATCTTCCTGCGCGGCCATAACCTGCCGGGCGGCGGCTTTATTGCCGGTTTGATCGCCTCGGTGGCGCTGATTGTGCAGTATTTGGCCAACGGCATCGACTGGACAAAGAAGCGTCTCAAAATCGATATGCATTGGGCGATCGGATTCGGTCTGCTGATTGCCATTTCAACAGGCCTGGTATCGATCGGACTGGGGTATCCGTTCCTCACCTCCGCCTTTACCCATTTGCACTGGCCGGTGGTGGGCGAATTTGAAGTTGCCAGCGCCATTGCCTTTGATTTGGGCGTATTTTTAGTGGTGGTCGGTGCAACCGTGCTGAGTCTGGTACAGTTAGGTAAACTCAGCAAAGCCTCGCATCCGGCAGAACACTCAACCGATTCGTCTGCGGAGAAAATCTAATGGAAATCCTAATCGCCGCCATTATCGGCATTCTCACCGCCACCGGCGTATTTCTGACGCTGCGTGGCCACACCTTTCCGGTGGTGCTGGGCCTCACTCTGCTGGCTTATGCAGTCAACGTCTTTCTGTTTGCTATGGGACGCCTGACCAGCGGCCTGCCGGCAGTCATCAACCCGGCGCAGGGCGGTTATACCGATCCATTGCCGCAGGCATTGGTGCTCACGGCGATTGTTATCGCCTTCGGTATGACCGCCTTTTTGATTGTGCTGGCATTGAAGGCGCGCGGTGAGCTGGGTAACGACCATGTCGACGGCCGGACCGACGGAGACTTAAAATGAGCAGTATGAATATAGTGAGTTTTTTGCCGGTGATTACGCCGCTATTGGCCGGCGTGTTGATTCTGCTGGCGCGTGTCGGCGGGTTGAATCTGCAGCGTCTGCTAAGTTTGTTAAGTGTGCTGCTATTGCTGTTTGTGGCGTTGGATTTGATGCAAAACGCCGTACAGGGCGTGCCGCAGGTGTATGCGCTGGGCAACTGGGTGGCGCCGTTTGGGATTGTGCTGGTGCTGGACGGTCTGTCGGCGCTGATGGTGCTGATTACCGCACTGCTGGCCTTGCCGGCCTTGTGGTACGCCGTCACCACCAAAATCGATGCACGCGGCGCGCATTTTCATGTTCTCTTTCAACTGCAACTGTTCGGTTTGAACGGCGCCTTTATGACCGGCGACGTGTTTAACCTGTTTGTGTTTTTTGAGGTACTGCTGTTGGCCTCCTACGGCCTGTTGCTGCACGGCGGCGGCGCACAACGAACCAAAGCCGGACTGCACTATGTGGCGATTAACCTGATCGGCTCCACCCTGTTTCTGTTTGCGGTGGGCGCGCTTTACGGCGTACTTGGCACCCTTAATATGGCAGACATGGCAGTCAAAGTCAGTCAGGCACCGGCTGAAGATTTGGGGGTGATTGCCGCGGCCGGTTTATTGCTTTTGTTGGTATTTGGCCTTAAGGCGGCGATGTTTCCGCTGTATTTGTGGTTGCCGCAGGCTTATGCCAATACCTCTGCGCCGGTGGCCGCGCTGTTTGCGATTATGACCAAGGTGGGGCTGTATGCGATTATCCGTGTGCATGGACTGGTGTTTGGCGACAGTGCCGGCGAGCTGGCGTATTTTTATACGCCCTGGGTGCTGGGTATGGGGCTGATTACCTTGCTACTCGCTGCTTTCGGGGTAATGGCAGCACGCGGTCTGCGCGAGCAGGTAGCCTATCTGGTGCTGGCGTCAGTGGCGACCCTGTTGATTGGCATCGGCCTGAATAGTGTGGAGGCGATGTCGGCGACGCTGTTTTATCTGATTCATTCTACTTTGATTGCAGGCGGTTTTTTCTTGCTTGCGGATCTGATTGCACGCGGCCGCGGCGGGGAGCGTTTTGTTTCTATGGCGGCCATGCCGCAGGCGGTGCTTTTGGGTGCGACTTTTGTGTTTGCGGCGATTGCCATGAGCGGTCTACCGCCGCTATCGGGCTTTATCGGCAAGGTATTGATTCTGATGGCGGCATTGAATCACCCGGCCTTTATGCTGGTGTTGGCGGTGGTGCTGTTGGCCGGCCTGCTGATGATTATTGCCGTGGCGCGTGCCGGTTCGCTGCTGTTTTACAATGTTCAAAACGATATGCCGTCCGGCGAGCCGCTCAATAAAAGCGCTTATGCCGCCGTGGTGTGGTTATTGGCGGGCGCGGCGTTGATGGTGGTGTTGGCCCATCCGCTCACGCAATTGACCGATGCGATTGCCGGCCAGTTGTCGCAAACGCCGTTTTACGTGCAAACCGTACTCAGCACACCTGCCGTGGGAGGAACCTAATAATGAAGGCGAATGCTTCTTCACCGCAATGGAAAAAATGGCTGCCGCACCCGCTATTGAGTTTGGTGCTGTGGGGCGTCTGGCTGTTGCTAAATAATACATTGGCTGCCGGCCATCTGGTATTGGGCGCGATTCTGGCATGGGTGATCCCGCTTCTGACTTCGTCCTTTTGGCCGGAAAAAGTCTGTCTGCGCAAGCCGGGCGTACTGTTGCGTTTTATCGGCATCGTGCTGTGGGATATTGTGGTGGCCAACGTGGTGGTAGCCAGACTGATTCTATTGCCAAACAAACACCTGCAACCGGGATTTGTGACCATTGATCTGGACATCCGCCACCCGCTAGGAATCAGTCTGCTGGCCAATACGATTTCGCTGACACCGGGTACGGTTTCGTGCGACCTGTCGGCCGACCGCCGCCAGCTGCTGGTTCACGGCTTGCATATTACCGATGTGCAGCAGACCATCGACGACATTAAACAGCGCTACGAGCGCCCTTTGCAGGAGGTGTTTGAATCATGCTGAATACGGTGATTGAAATCAGTTTTGCGCTGGTCTCGCTGGCGCTGGTTTTGAGCCTGTTGCGGCTCATTAAAGGGCCGGATTTGCCGGACCGCATTCTGGCGCTGGATACGCTCTATATCAATACGATCGCGTTATTGATTCTGTTTGGACTTTACCAGGATAGTGCCTTGTATTTTGAGGCGGCGCTGCTGATTGCGCTGATGGGCTTTGTGGGCACAGTGGCATTGAGCAAATACCTGCTGCGCGGCGATATTATGGAATAAACAGGGAATTAAGAGCGAGTACACATCATGTTAGAAATTATTTTGGCGGGGTTGATATTAATTGGCGCCGTTTTTACTCTGATCGGTTCGATCGGCCTGTACAAACTGCCGGATTTTTATATGCGTCTGCATGGACCTACCAAAGCAACGACTTTAGGGGTGGGATCCATTTTGATCGCTTCGGCGCTCTATTTCAGTTTTAAGGAAGCGGCCGTAAGCCTGCATGAGGTGCTGGTGACGCTGTTTTTATTTATTACCGCACCTGTGAGTGCGCATTTAATGGCTAAGGCCGCCTTGCATATCAGAACGCGCATGCAGGAGCATACTCAAAACAAACCCTAGTCTTACCCGGCCTGTTGAGTTTTTTTGAGGCGTTTTTTGCAAAAATTTAAACCCGGTTTGTTTTCAACAGGCCGGGTTTTTGTATTTCTGGCGTGACAATCTGCTTATTCGAAGTTGAAATCGTCCAGTTTCGGTTTGGGTGCCTTGCCGTCGTAAATCTGGTTGGTGCGGTATTGCAGATAACTTTCGCGCATAAAGATATAAGGATCCTGCTGCTGGCGGATCTCGTCAATTAAAGGCGCGGCTTTGGTGTAACCCACAAAGGCATCACCCGCGGAAAGCACGGTGCGGTTCCAGTCGTTGTCGGTCAGGGTATAGACCGGATCGGTATAGGCGTCGCTGATGTCACCAAACAGGCTGCGGGTAGTGTAAGGGCCTAAAAACGGCACCACCACAAATGAGGCTTCATCCCACACGCCCCAAACATAAAGGGTTTGCCCGAAATCTTCTTTGTTGGGGGTTAATCTCGCCGGCGTAGCGATATCAAGAATTCCCAGCAGGCCGAAGGTGGAGTTAATGGCAAAACGCATCATCCCCGCGAGACCTTCTTCAACCTTGCCTTGCAGAAAACTGTTCATAAACGAAATCGGCGTGCCCAGGTTGTCGAAGAAATTACCGATACCGTAACGCACCGGACCGGGAACATAATCCAGATAGGCATTGGCAACCGGTTCGCCGATGGCGTTGTGAAACGCCATATTGAACGCAAAGGCTTTGCGGTTGTAGTTTTCAAACGGATCCTGTGGATTCATTACTTCTGCAGTGGCGGTTTGCGGTTGCGGTTTGTAAACCAGGTCTTCTTCCCAACCGGCATTAGCGCTGCTGTATAGCGCTGTACTCAATAGTAGTGACAGAAGGCTTCTACGAAAAATCGGTTTCATGGCGTTTGTCTATTTGATTTTTGAATAGGCCTATTATATTCGCTAAGACTTTTGCGTACAGGGAATTTCGATTTCCGATATCGAGGCAATGAAGCGTTTGAGTATTTCATGTCTTGGAAAGCTCTTACGCCATGCTAGTGCCACTTTTCGCTTAGGAACGGGTTGGGACAGCTCTTTAATGGTAAAAAGCTCTTCATCGCGTTCTGAGAGCGAACTGCAGGGAAATATGGAGATGCCGGTACCCGATGCGACCATATAACGGATGGTTTCCAGTGAACTGCCTTCGAAAGTTCTCTGCAGACGATCGCTTTGATAATTGAGATGCATCAAATTGGGGAAGGCTTCGATGACCTGATCACGGAAGCAATGTCCTGCGCCCAGCAGCAAAATCGTTTCGTCTTCGATCTTGCGTAAAACGATATCGCCTTTGGTGTGACTTAGAGGGTGCTGTTTGGGCACGATCAGTTTAAAGGGTTCTTCGTAAAGCAAATGGGTTTCGATATTGGGCTCATGGAAAGGCAATGACAAAATCACCAGATCGAGTTCGCCTGTCTGTAATTTATCGGCAAGAACGTGGGTGTAGTTTTCTTCGATAATTAAAGGCACATTCGGCGCGTGTTTGTGAAAATTGGGAATCAGTCTGGGAATCAGATAAGGGGCGATAGTATGGATGGCGCCTATTTTTAATTCCGAACTCATGTCGCCCTGGGATTCTTTGGCGATCTGTTTGATTTCATTGCTGCGTTCCAGAATCTCTTCGGCGATTGAGATGATCTGTTTGCCGATAGGGGTGATGAGCACATCCTGTTTGCGTCGTTCAAAAAGAATGACACCCAGTTCTTCTTCGAGTTTCTTAATTGCGACACTGAGGGTAGGTTGACTGACGAAGCAGGTTTCGGATGCTTTACGGAAATGTTTCTCGCGCGCAACGGCGACGATATATCGCAATTCGTTTAGGGTCATTTTGGTGTCACTTGTGGATGTGGATGAACCTATTAAGTATATATTTTTTTATATGTTTTCTTTTTTCTTATTCTTCTTAAGGGTAACGAATCATGTTGATAAAGTCGAATTAATGAAAAATTTCAGCTAATTAGCCTGTGAGTAGGGTGTGGGTAGAGTATGAAATAACCGCAGTGGATAAATGTGTGCGTTTTGTGGATAAAAAAATCAATATTGAAAAAAACAGGAGTTATCCACAAAATTCAACATCTTATCCACTTTGTTATTGCCTTGTAGGCTAGGGGATTATTGACCATAATAGCGGCAGCCAACTGTTTTCCAGAAGGAACCTGATTATGTCCATTGCCAGCGAGTCACTTTTAGCACTCATCCAGTCACGCCGCACCTGCTATCAATTCGATTCACAGATTAAATTGAAGACTGATGCGTTGCAGCTCTGTTTGGAAGCAGCACGCTGGGCGCCCAATCATAAATTAACCCAACCGTGGCGTTATTGGGTGTTGGGTGCCAATACACAGAGCCAGCTGGCGGAGATCTATGCTGATAATCGTGCCCGCAAAAAAGCGTCAGACGAATGTAATTACGATTGCCTTTATCAAAAAGCCATCGCCAAATTTCAACGCATTCCCCAAGTGATCCTGGTTGGACAGGTTTTAAATTCTGACCCTGTGATCCAAAAGGAGGATTATGCGGCCTGCGCCTGTGCCATTCAAAATTTCCAATTAATGGCCTGGAACCAGCAAATAGGGGTGCAATGGAGCACAGGGCCTATTTTACAGGATCATCGCACCCATGCGCTATTGAATAGCGATCCTTCTCGGATTGAATTGATCGGTGCGTTGTATATCGGTCCTATCAGTGCGCAAGACCAGAAAAATTTGAATACCAATGCCAGACGCAAACCGCTTGAGGAAATAGTGACTTATCTAAGTTGATAATCCATTGCCGGCCTAGAAATTTAGGGCTTCTTCTTCCTCAATTAGAATTTCGCGTTCTTCACGTAAAGAATTACGGATGCTTTTCTTGAAGAGCAGCTTGTTCTGTACTGCCTGCGGCAAGTCGGTGAAGCGGATGAGTTCCTTGTTGATCATCACATCGATCAAATCCTCGATAACGCGGACCATATCCAGATCGAGTTTATCAAGCACGGTTTTGATCAACTCTTCGCTATGCGGCGAATCCTTAAGAAAAGCTTTCAATTGAGGATCAAATAGACTGATTTCCTCTAAATTCGGCCCGGGGGTGAAATCGATTTCACTGATTTCGCCTTCAGTATTGCGTCTGATAAAAATCATATCTATCCTCGTTTGTTAAGTGGATAAAACGGTGTGCCTAATCCTCAATCTCAGAGAGTACATTGCCCAAAAGTGCGGTAAGTCGATCATTTTCAGAGTAATCCACCGGACAGTCTATGATTGTTACCGTATTGGCTTTCAAGGCGGTTTTTAAAGCGGGTAACAGTTGATCTGCCGATTCAATGCGCACACCTTGGGCGCCGAAGGATTTGGCGTAGGCGACGAAATCGGGGTTTTTAAAATCGATATAAGCCGAGCGTCCGAAGCGGCGTTGCTGTTTCCATTCGATCAGACCATACTGACTATCATTCCAAATCAATGTGGGCGCCGACATCGCAGATGGCGATATCGGCTTTGTTCATCGCCGTACGCAGATCCCAGATGATTTTCTGCGGCAGCATCGGCCACGCCGTGCTGTTGGAGCAGCGATCCATCTCTTTAACCATGGCGTCGCGTAACGGGAAATCGAGCAGGCAATTGTGTTGCGGGGTCGGCAAGAGTTCTCCCAACGCCGCCAGATTGCGGCCGATATTACCGATGAGTTCGACCTCGGGGATATAACTGTTATCGACCTCGGCTTTTTTGGTATCAATATGGATAATGCGATGGGTGCGTTTGGGGTTCCACAGGTGAGGGTGGTATTCGACCATATCGAAACCGACGCAGATCACCACATCGGCTTTGGCAAACCCGCCGTTTTCGTAATCGCCTTTTTGCAGGCCGGCGGTACCCATCGCCATGCCGTTTTTGTAGTAGGGAATGATGCCTTTGGCCATAAAGGTATTCACCACCGGAATCGAGTGCTTTTCGACGAATGTCTGCAAATATTCGCCGGCGCGGGCGCGCACTGCGCCATTACCCACCAGAATCAGCGGATACCTGGCCTGCTTGATCAATTCCGCCGCCGCTTCAACCAACTCCTGATCGGCCAGCGTCAGGCGGTTGGCACTGCTGGGCAGCGGTTTTTCGTAGGTTTCCATCTCGCAGATGTTTTCCGGCAGATCGATAAAGGTCGCGCCGGGTTTTTCCGCTTCGGCCAGTTTAAAGGCCTTGCGCACCACTTCGGGAATGGTGCCTGGTTCCAAAACCTGGGCGGCATATTTGGTGATGGGTTTGAACATACTCACCAGATCGACTACCTGATGCGATTCCTTGTGCATGCGGGTGGTGGCGGCCTGTCCGGCAATGGCTACCAGCGGGGCATTATCCATATTGGCGTCGGCCACACCGGTTACCAGATTGGTGGCGCCAGGCCCCAGCGTCGATAAACAGACGCCGGCGCGGCCAGTTAAACGCCCGTAAACGTCGGCCATAAACGCCGCACCTTGTTCGTGGCGGGTGGTGATAAATTGAATTTTAGAATCCAGCAACGCATCCATAATGTCGAGGTTTTCTTCGCCGGGAATGCCAAAGATATACTCGACGCCTTAAGTAAAAATAAGGTTGCCGCTTACCTGCTAAAAATAACAGGCCTGTTCAGATTTTGGAATCGCGGATTGCGGCTTTTGCCAAAAATCTCTTTATACATAATAAAAAAGGGGGTAAGCCCCCCCTTTTTAAGCAGGTACGGACAAGTTTATTGATTGGTGAGATAATCCACAACCTGCCACATACGCTCTTTACTTTGCGCCATTGGCACATCCGTCAGGTATTTGCCGTTGACGACGACTGCGGGTACACCGGAAATGCCGAGAGCCTGAGTGACACGCATTGCATTGCGCACCAGTTGATCCACCTTGAAACTGTTAAACGTCGCTTTAAAATCAGCCTCTTTCACGCCAAACTGGGTGAAATAACTCGCCAGCGCATCCACCGTAAAGAGTTGCTTGCGTTCCTCATGGATAGCGGTGAAGAAGGGCAGATGCGCTTTTTCCACTACGCCGAGTTCCTTGGCGGTGAAATAGACTTTGCCCATAAAGATCCAGTTGGGATTATTCAAAACCGCCGGAATCTGCTCGAAATAAACGTCTTTCGGTTTGGTCTTGAGCCATTCGTGAATACTCGGCTCCAGATGAAAACAGTGCGGACAGCCGTAATAGAAGACTTCAGTGACCTGTTTAGTGTGCGGCGCGATGGATTGTGGCTGAGGCACCTTTTTGTATTCCACGCCTTCCACAAAATCAAAGTCCGCCTGCGCCCAAGAATTGGAACTCAACAGGCCGGTCAAAGCGGCAACAACAACGGTTTTTAACCAGGTTCTGCGTAACATCTGCATTTGCTTCCTTCGTTGATTAAGCCGATTACAATTCACCGTAAGAGTGCAGGCCGGACAGGAACATATTCACGCCCAGGAATGCAAAGGTAGTGACCAACAGGCCGATCAACGCCCACCAAGCCATTGGCTTGCCGCGCCAGCCTTTGCTCATGCGGATATGCAACCAGGCCGCGTAGTTCAACCAGACAATCAACGCCCAGGTCTCTTTAGGGTCCCAGGACCAATAGCCGCCCCAGGCTTCCGCTGCCCACATCGCGCCCAACACCGTGGCGATGGTGAAGAAGGCAAAGCCCAAAGCGATGTTTTTGTACATCAGGTCGTCCATCAATTCCAATGACGGCATACGTTTGACAAAACCGCTGTTTGGGTTTTTCTCTTTGACTTTGGCGGTAATCAGGTAGGCCAGACCCACCATCGCGGCGATGGAGAAGGTGCCGTAACCGATAAAGTTGGCCGGAACGTGGATTTTCATCCACCAGCTTTTCAGTGCGGGCACCAGCGGCTGAATAACATGCGCTTCGCGGTCGAAGGTGTACCACAGAATAAAGCCCACCGCCGCGCTGATGACCAGCATGACAAAACCGCCCAGCGTTTTGGTTTTGTATTTTTGCTCGTAGTAGAGGTAGATCAGCGCCGTCAGCACCACAAACAGAATAAACACTTCATACAGGCTGCTGACCGGAATATGGCCGTATTCGACATTGATAATGTAAGACTCGCGCCAGCGCACCATCATGCCCACGAGACCGAACACCGCGGCACTCCATACCATGCTGGTGGCCACTTTGCCGGTGAATTCGGAACGCTGGTACAACGCCAGGAAATAGGTCACCATCGCCAGGATAAACAGGGCGTTCATCCACATAATCGCTGATTGGCTGGAGATCAGATATTTAAGGAAAAAGGCCTGTTCGTTGGCGCTAATCACATTACCGTGGCTGGCATAAGTGTAGATGGCTAGAACACTTAACAGCGTCACCATCACCGTAACCGGCTGAAAACTCGGCCAGAAACGGCCCAGCCAGATCAGTCCGATTGCCACCGCACCCAAAATGGCGTCTTCGTAGACATCCATATTGTGGCCGTATTGATCCCATGCCAGAAGGCTGCCGATGATGACAAACGCCGCCCATACGATGTCACGCAGTCCGAAGGACTTTGTTTCTTCGTAATGATTGGTAAGAGTTTCTGATTGCATCGCTAATTCCTTTTTTAATCTAGCTTAGCTTAATGATTCGGTGTCCGGAGCAGATGGACCAGACGTTCAAATTCGGTTTCGGTTTCCGGCAGCGGTTTGTTGTCTTTACCGGCAACCGTAATATCGGTGCCCGCTTCATCTGCTTGATCGCCGCTGTTTTCGGCTTGGCGCAGATTCACCCAAATGCGTTTTTGACGCACATAGAATAGAAAGAACACCCCGATTATAAGCATCGCGCTGCCAAAATAAACCACATCTTTTCCGGGTGATTTGGTAATCTGCAGGCCGGTCGATTGGATGTGTTTGAAGGATTCCAATTCAAAATACATCGGCGGGCCGTAATGCGGAATGGTATTGATGGCGGTTAGGGCGTCTTCAAACCACTGCTTGTCGAAATCGGAAACGTCCGCATCGCTGGCCGGTTGTACACCTTCTTGTTTCAGAATATCCAAAAACAGGCTCTGCAACGCGAAGCTGGTCTGGCCGAAATAGTAGTCGCCGACCTTCTGGCGTTCTTCTTCCGGTACGTTATTGTTAATGAATTCGCTAATGCCGTCGAAACCTTTGGCGCGGAACAATGTCATCAGTTGCTGCATCAGACGAATCTGCAGGGCATAGGTTTTATCATCGGTCTGTTCGCTTTGCGGGAAAGCCTCTTTAAAGACACGCGTGTTTTCCACCGGGTTGTTGATCAACGCCAAGAATTTGAAGAAACGCGTTTTCTGGCGTTTAGCATCTGCCGGAATAAACAAGTAGCGGAACGGTTCGCTGTTGATGGTGCGCACCCCGGTCATATAGAACCAGCGGTTTTCCTGGAAGCTCGGGCTCATGTAGTTTTCGTATTCCCAGGCTTTGCCTTGCTCGTTGCGCACCTTAAAGATAATCGAAGGGCCATTGTTATGGAACTTCTTGCCAGTCTGGGCTTTCTCTTCCTCGGTCGTGGGCACCATATTGAATAGACGGAAGTCGTTGAATTCGGCATTGAATTTGCCGATTGGCGTCTTCAACGGCTCGATTTTATTTACGGCTGTATTCAGTGTAATCGGATTTTCCACCGGCGAGAGCAGCGGGTGGACTTTCAGATTCAGCAAGGAACCGCCGTCACCGAACGACGACTGGTAGATCGCATAGTTTTTGTAATAAAGTGGATGGTTGACCGCAATAGTTTTAACAATCGGTTCATCGAGTTCCGGCGAGGTCAACACCAGATCGCTTTCGTAGTTTTTGGGCATACCTGTGTCGTAATATTCGATGCGGAAATCCTTCACCTCGACCATAAACGGCAGCTTCTGTACCAGATAGCCGTCTTCATACGGCAGGAACAGTACGTCTGTTTTCTGGCCTTCCGGTACATTGACCGAACCGCGGAATGACATGTTTTCCGGTCCCAGCCAGGCGGTTTGCGGCACTTCTTTGAGTGAAATGGTGCGCGTTTCCGGAATCAGATTGCCGGTCAGTTCACGGTATTTGAGCAGCAGATTGCTGTCGAGCAGGGCGCCGATACAGATGACCACAATCGAAATATGCGTAAAGAAATAACCCAGACGGTTCCAGCGGCCTTTCAAACCGGCAACCGTGACCGAACCGTCGTCGTGCGCATGCACTTTGGTTTTATAGCCTTGCGTCTGCAAGGTCTTCACGACCCTGGCCTGTTCAGTTTGCAGATCGGCATTTGAGCTGAATTCGGTATGTTGCGGCTGGTGTTGCAGCGCTTTTAGCGAGAGTTTTTCGCTGAACTGTTTCATATCCTTAATAAAGCCCGGCGTATTGCGCGTGACGCAGACGCTGGTGGACAACAGCAGGAATACCAGTACCAGCACGAACCAGGCGGCGCCGTAAACGTGGAACAACCCCAGACTGTTAAAGACTTCCGCCCAGAAAGGACCGAATTTGATGATGTAATCCTGCGTCGCCTGGTTTTGCTGCAAGACCGTACCAATCACCGACGCGATGGAGAGCATGACCAGCAGGGTGACGGCGAGGTTCATCGAACCCAAAAAATCGAGTAGCACGCGTTGTTTGCGTGGTGTTGCAGTGTGAACGGTTTCTTGTGTCATAAGCTTAATTTCTGGGCATTTTCACGAATTTTCAGCGCGTTTTCGCGGTTTTAGAAAGTCCGAGCCGGCCATAGGGTATTTAAAAAATAGTGTAGAGTATATACTTATGCACACCATTGATAAAGTATTAAAGAATTCTTCTATGCAACACCCTTTGTACCAAAAAGCCACCTACCTCAAAAGCGTTCCCACTCTGGCGTTGTGCCCCGAAGACAGCGGTTACGAAGTGGCCTTTGCCGGGCGTTCCAATGCCGGTAAATCGAGCGCTTTGAACGTCATTACCTCGCAGAAATCGCTGGCGCGTACCAGTAAGACCCCCGGGCGCACGCAGATGATCAACTTTTTCGAGTGCGATGCCGAACACCGTCTGGTGGATTTGCCGGGTTACGGCTATGCCAAGGTCAATGTGAACGTCAAACGCGCCTGGGAAGCGGGGTTGAGCGAATATATCGAAAAACGCCAGTGCCTCCGCGGCATGATTCTGTTGATGGACTGTCGCATGCCGCCGACCGATATCGATATTGTCATGCTCGATTGGACGGCTTCACTGGAACTGCCGGTGCATGTGCTTTTAACCAAGTCCGACAAACTCAAAAAAGGCCCGGCCAAAGCGGCGTTGCTGGCGTTGCAGAAAACCTTGAAGGAACAGTATCCGCAAGCCACCGCGCAACTGTTCTCGTCGCTGAAGCGTGAAGGTCTGGATCAGGTCTGGAAAAAACTCGACGAGTGGATGGCTTATGAACGGCCGGTTAAGGAAAAGCCAACAGCGAAAAAACCGGACGAAAAAGCCGAAACCTCCGCACAAACTTAAGCTGTCATTTCTCAAAATCTGCCTTTCAAAAAATCCAATAGGCCGGGTAGGAAGCAGTTCCTACCCGGCCTGTTTGTTTTTCCCGCCTTTAAAATCGCCGTTTTCTACTTCATTGCCGATAATCGGAAAAATCCATTATTGTTGCCTTACGATTTATTAAGGGTTGTTTTTACTGTTTTTATTATTATACTAACAAATGTTAGTTAGTTTAAAAACTAGTCAGACCACATCAACCGGAATCCTGAAAATGAATACATTGAAAATCACGATCGCATTTGCCCTCGGCTTTGGATTTTTCCCTCTGGAAGCCATGTCTTCGGATGCCTATACAAAAGGTTTTGCGCGTTATGCCGACGAAATCAAAAAGTTAGAAAATAGCGGACTGATGCAAACCAGCGTCGCTACCTATGCCAAAGAGATGCAGCAGGTCTTGAAAAAGCAGGGGTATATCGGCAAGCGTCTGCCGATTCCTCAGGCGGTTGAGGTGACCGATGGCGTTTATACGGTGGTCGGCAGCTTGATCTGGCACAATCCTGCTAACTTCGGCTTGAACAACAATTTGAGTTTTATGGAGTTTGAAGACGGCGTGTTTGTGTTTAACGCCGGCGCCAATACGGCGCTGGCCTACACCTTACACCAGCAGATCAAAGAGGTCACCGATAAACCGGTCAAATGGGTGGCGGTGGAGAACAGCCAGGGTCACGCCTATCTCGGCGCGGGTTATTGGGTGGATCAGGGCGTCAAACACCTCTATTCGCATTCGCTCGCCAACCGCGATTTCCATAACGGTTTCGATGCAATCAAAGCCAGTTGGGGTAGCCGTGTCGGGCACGAATTGACTGAAAGTGCGCGTGATGTATCTCACCTTTTTACGACCTTTGACGATGCCATGACGGTGGATGTGGGCGGCGGTGAAAGCGTTCAGCTTATGAATTTTGGACCGGGGCATACGCCCGGTTCAACGGTGGTGTATGTTCCACAGCGCAAGGTGGTCCTGCCGGGCGATTTGGCTTACAACCAACGCATGCTGGCGCTGTTTGCCTATACCGATACGCGAAAATGGGTGGAATCTTTCGAGCGCTTTATGGAGGCCATTCCGCATGACGTTACGGTGATTCCGGGGCACGGCGCACCCACGACGATGCAGCAGGTTAAACAGGATACCTACGACTATCTGAAGGAGATGCATCAGCAGATCGGCAAACTGATTGCCGATGGCGGAACAGAGCAGAACCTCGACCGGATCGATCAGAGCGCCTATGCCGACAGACCGGTTTACGAGCAGACCTACCGCAACAATGCCCTGCATATCTACCTGGAATTCACCGGAGGCGATCTGGGTGAAAGTAATGAATAAACCGCTGCAAACGCTCATTTACCGCGTTTTGGGTTCTGAATTAGGAGATAACTATGCATAGAATCATCAATAAAATCTGGATTTACTGGTTTGTGACCGATCTGCTGTTAATAGCCGATGTATTCGGCTGGTTTGCCGGTTTGCAGCTGGCGCTGGCCTTAACGTTGATTCAGGTGGTGCATTTCGGCGTCGAACAGCGTTCGTTGACGGCGTTTGCCACCCAGGTGCGCATCGCTTATGCCTTGCTGGTGCTGGCGGCATTCTGGCCGCCGTTGTACTGGCTGATCTATCCGGTCATTCTCGGCACCACGGCGATGGTGCTGTTCGATTACTGCTTCCTGGCGCGTTTTATGTCGCTGATGCCGTGGAATCACCAGCAAACCTATTCGGTTGGCATGATTGTCGGCACCTTTTTCAGCAAGCCGGTGGCCGGTTCGGTTCAAAAAAAAACTAATATTGGGAGGAATGATGATGTCCACCTTTAAAAACACCTGGTTCCGCGACCCTAACGAAGAGGTGTTGTTTATCAATGAAACCGCAGTGCGCATCCGCGCTGGTATGATGATTGTCATTCCGCTGTTTATGGCGCTGACGCTGTTTGATGTGCTTTACACATCTCCGTGGATAGTGGATGCCGCCACGGTCGAAGACACTTACGAAGTTACCGAAGCCTCGCAAATCATCTATAGCGGGCAGATGACGCAGCGCGTTTACGATTACACCGCACAGACGGCCCTGCTGTTCTATGGTCTGTTCGAACTGCTTGCAGGTATGACGGCGTGGTCGTCGCGGTTTTCGCCGACCATTCAGATTGCCTCCTTCCTGGCGCGCAATAAAACACCGGTATGGAAACCCATTGCTCCGAAACGTTTTGCCTGGGGATTGGGTATTTCATTGGCAAGTTTCTGTCTGGTGTTTTTCAACCCCGACACCTTTGCCAATGGCGTCAACAGCCTGTTCAATGGCGAATGGCTGCCGACCACTACCAACTACATACCCTACGAGATTCCGGTGACGCTGGTATGGGTCTGTCTGGGCATGGTCTGGCTCGAAGCGGTGTTGGGATTCTGTTTAGGGTGTAAAATACACGCCTTATTGGTTAAATTGGGTATGATTAACGAACCCTGTTACGCCTGCAACAATATAGACTGGGACGCCATCCGCGCCCGACATGAAGCCAAATCCTGACGTAAACCCTGATGTTATGAGCCAACTAGACACCAAACAACGTATTCTGCAAACCGCGGCCGAGCTCTTCGCCGCCAAGGGGTTCGATACCCTGACGATGCGTGACATCGCCGCCGCTTGTAACATCAAAGCGCCGTCGCTCTACAACCATTTCAAGGACAAACAGGCGCTCTATCAGGCCACTTTGCAATACGTTTTTGGTCAGCAGGGTGGGGAGTTGGAAGCTTGTTTGCAAGCCGCCGTGCCGGCACGCCAAAAGCTGGATAATTTTATTGCATTGGCGTGCCGGCAGATGGCCGGCGATGTGATTTTCAGACAACTGTTTATCCGCGAACTGCTGGTGCCGGATGAAGCGCATCTGCAGTTTCTCGCCCAAGTGGTCATGGCCGATACCTGCCGTGCGCTGCACGACGTGTTTGTGGAGATCAACCCGAACTGCGACCCGCATTTTCTCACCACCAGTCTGATGGCGCTGCTGTTCTTCCATTTTCAAGCCAACCCGCTGCGCCCACTCTTGCCGGGCGGCAGTGAACAGGCGCAAAGCACCGACTACCTCACTGCCAATATTCAGGCGATGATGCAGAATCAGTTGCAACAATAAGCCTTTCAAAAAA
>JACXUQ010000308.1 GCA_014763835.1 Thiotrichales bacterium | reverse complement strand
ATTACCACTGAAAACGAGCCGATTATTATCGAATATGCGCGCTCGCTGTTCCCGATCTTTTTGGTGGTATTGATTCTGCGCTCCTTTGTAATCGAACCTTTCCGCATTCCGTCAGGTTCGATGTATCCGACGCTGGAAATCGGCGATTTCATTGCGGTGAGCAAGTTCTCCTACGGCATCAAACTGCCGGTCACGCAAACCAAACTGATTCCGGTCGGCGAGCCGGAGCGTGGTGACGTGGTGGTCTTCAGTTACCCGAACGATCCGGATGTGGATTACATTAAACGCATTATCGGCTTGCCGGGCGATGAAATCGCCTATGTCGGTCGTGTGCTATTTATCAACGGCAAAGCCGTTGCGCAGATGCCGAAAGGCAAGTATCTGGGCAATGATTCCGGGGCGGTGATGAATGGCGCGCAGGTGGTCACCGAAACCTTTGCCGAGGGCAAAAGCCATGATATTTTATTGGATTTGGATAAAGCCAGTCATGATATGGGGCCAATTACGGTTCCGGCAGGACATTACTTTGTCATGGGCGATAACCGCGATCACAGCAACGACAGCCGTTTCTGGGGCTTTGTGCCTGAAAAGAATCTGAAGGGCAAAGCATTCGGTATCTGGATGAACTGGGATAACGGTATTCACTTGAATCGCCTCGGAAAAGGAATTGAGTGATATGAAATCTCCAAATGCAACCTTGGGTGTAGAGCGACAGGCCAAATTGCAGCAGCTGTCCAACAAAATCGGTTACGAGTTTAACGATCTGGACTTTTTGCAACGCGCGCTGACGCATCGCAGTGTCGGCGCCAAAAACAATGAACGTCTTGAGTTCCTGGGCGATAGCCTGGTCAACTTCATGATTGCGGATATTTTGTTTCATCAGTTCACCAAGTTACCGGAAGGCGATATGAGCCGGGTGCGTGCGCATCTGGTGAAAGGCGATACCCTGGCGGTGATCGGCAAGGAATATGCGTTAAGCGATTATCTGGTCTTGGGACCGGGCGAGTTGAAAAGCGGCGGTTTCCGTCGCAACTCCATTATTGCCGATGCGGTCGAGGCGATTATCGCGGCGGTGTATGAAGATGGCGGTTTGGATGCGTGCCGTGCATTGGTAGAGCGTTTCTACGCCAAGCGCTTGGCGGAACTGGATCCCAAGAATATCGGCAAAGACCCGAAGACCCGTTTGCAGGAGTATCTGCAGTCGCGTCAGGAACCTCTGCCGGAATACAGTATTATCAGTGTCAACGGGGCGGCGCATGCGCAGGAGTTTACCGTCAGCTGCTATGTCGAGCGTTTAAACACCAAGTTCGAAGCGACGGCGTCAAGCCGACGCAAGGCGGAGCAGAAGGCGGCGGAAACCGCGTTGGAAGCCTTGGGTGAGTTGTAATTCCCGTCATCCCGGCCGCGCTCTTGCGCACTAACAGCGACCACATTAAGGAACCAAGCGATGGATCAAGCCACAACAGTACATGATTTTCAATGCGGTTTTGCCGCAGTCATCGGCCGTCCTAATGTCGGTAAGTCGACCATTATGAACGAACTGCTGGGCCAGAAACTGAGCATCACTTCACACAAGCCGCAAACCACGCGTCACCGTATTCACGGCATTCACACCACGGATACTTACCAGATTGTCTATGTCGATACCCCGGGTATGCATCTGGGCGGACAGAAGAGCATCAACGACTATATGAATCGCACGGCGCGTAGCGCTTTTGAAGATGTGGATGTGATTCTGTTTGTGGTTGAGGCCGGACGCTGGACGGAAGAAGATCAGGCGGTGGCCAACCGTCTGAAAGGGGTGGATGTGCCGGTGGTGGTGCTGGTCAATAAAATCGACAAGTTCAAAAACAAAGAAGAGCTGATGCCGTTTCTGCAGCAGGTCGGCGAACAGGTGAATATGATTACGCTGATTCCGGTGTCGGCGTACAAAAAGAGCGGTCTGGATCTGATCGTGGCCGAAGTGCTGAAATACATCCCTAAGCAGGCGGCGATTTTCCCCGAGGACGAAATCACCGACCGTTCCACCCGTTTTCTGGCGGCTGAAATCATCCGCGAGAAACTGATGCGCACCTTGGGCGAGGAAGTGCCCTATGGCGCTACGGTGGAAATCGAAGAGTTTAAATGGGATCAGGATGAAGCACGCTGGATTGTGCATGCGCTGATTCTGGTGGAGCGTTCCGGCCAGAAGAA
>JACXUQ010000307.1 GCA_014763835.1 Thiotrichales bacterium | reverse complement strand
GCCATTATGGCAAATGATACGGTTGCGGCAAAGTCCTTTTGCAGTGAGTTTTTTGCGCCTTGCACGGTTTTCAGCTTTAATTCAGGCTGGGCGTTTAAAATGGAGTGTCATAAGAGACGTTGACTATGAAAATTTTATTGGCGGAAGATGAACCTCTGTTGGTTGAAACCTTGAGCCGACAGCTGGTGCAGCACGGTTTTGTGGTGGATTGCGCATTGGATGGCGAGGAGGCGGCGTACCTGCTGGAAGAGCATCCCTATGATCTGCTGATTCTGGATCTGGGTTTGCCCAAACGACCCGGCCTGTCCATTTTAAAAAGCCTGCGCGAGGCCAAAAATGCCACGCCGGTGTTGATTTTAACGGCGCGCAATGCCTGGCAGGAACGGGTGGAAGGGCTCAAGGCGGGCGCGGACGATTATGTGGGCAAGCCGTTCCACTTTGAGGAGTTGCTGGTGCGCATTCAGAATCTGCTACGGCGCGTTCAAGGGGATGCTGGCGTGAATCACGAAATCGAGGATGGTGATTTGCGCTTGAATCTGCAAACCCAGCGTTTATCCACTCCCGACGGCTTGGAACATGATTTGACGCATACCGAATTCCGCTTGCTGCGCCTGCTGATGAGCCAGCCCGACAAACTGCATTCCAAATCGGAGATTATGGCGAAAATCGTCGATCAGCATTATGACCGCGACAGCAATGTGCTGGAGGTCTATATCCGCCGCCTGCGCAAATTGATCGGCAAAGAGCGAATCCACACCCAGCGCGGGCAGGGCTATCGTTATGTGTCGGTGAAGTGAGGGGATGATGCAATCGCTGCAGAAACAACTGACTTTCGGCTTGACGTTGAGTTTGGCCGCCATTTTTGTGGTGTTCTGGTGGGCGACGACCTACACCATTCATCAACTCACCGAGCGTTACATCGTGACCCGTCTGGAGCATGATGCCGAAACCCTCATCAAGCACCTTTCGTTGGAAAACGGCCGCTGGCAGATGACCGAAAATGCCGCCGAAGTGATTTACCAGCGCCCGCTATCGGGGCACTACTATCTGGTCAAATCCGACAACCCGATGATCGGCGCTTTGTCCTCTCCTTCTTTGGAGGACTTCCCTCTATACAGCCCCATCGGTGCGCTGGCCAGCCCGTACGAAACCCGTGCGCCGGGCAATACCGACGCGCTGGTTTTACATACCCGCTTTGTCGTCAATGGCCAGGAAGGCCATTTGTTTGTGGCCGAGGACCATACGCCGATCCAGCAGGCGCTGCGCTGGTTTGACGCTATGTTTGCGCTGTTTTCACTGTTTGGGTTGGTGCTTCTATTGTGGAGCCAGCGCAAGATTCTGCAACGCGGTTTTGACACGCTGCAGCCAGTAAGAGCGGCCCTCAGCGAGGTGCAGCAAGGCAAGCAGGTGAGCATTCATGCGCAGGTGCCGACGGAAATCATGCCGTTGGTGGAAGCGCTGAATCAGGCCTTGTCGCAATTGCATGCCCGTCTGGAGCGCTCGCGGCAGGCCACCGGCAATCTGGCTCACGCCTTGAAGTCGCCGTTGAATCTCATCTATCAATTGCTTGACGATACGCGTCTGCAGGCGCATCCCGATTTGCGGCAGGGATTGCAGGAGCAGGCGCAACGCATGCTTGACCTCATTGAACGGGAGTTGGGGCAAGCGCGCACCGCCGGCAGCGGCATGGTCTTGAATGCTTTTCGTTTTCCGGATGATTTGGATGATCTGATACACACTCTGCAATTGCTTTATCGCGATAAGGCGATCCGCTTTGAGTGCCATGTGGCCCTGCAGGACGCTACGCCGTTCGACCGCGAAGATATGTTTGAACTGCTCGGCAATCTGCTCGATAACGCCGCTAAATGGAGCCGAGCGCATATTCGCATTGTCGTCAAAGAGGCAGTTTTCAAGCAGCAGCCCGGCCTGTTGATTCAGATTGAAGACGACGGCGCCGGCGTGTCGGCAGCGGATGTTCTCGCTATGCAGCAGCGCGGCACGCGTCTGGATGAATCCCAGCCGGGACACGGCTTGGGGTTGTCCATCGTGGCGCAGGTCGCTGCCGCATACGGCGGCGAGGTCAAATACGGTTCCGGCGAACGCTGGCTACCACACGAAGCAGCTCTGAGCGGGCTGCAGGTTACCGTGCGTCTGCCACTTTAACAGAGGTTTCTTTTCCTTTCCTTTTTGTAAG
>JACXUQ010000306.1 GCA_014763835.1 Thiotrichales bacterium | reverse complement strand
TTATTGTTAGAGATAGGTTTTTTTGCGCTGTCGGCGCGGCGGTTCTGAACTGATCGGCATTTTATGCCGTCGTGTAAACCGGCAATAAATGACGTTTTGAAGTTCGGGAGGTGAGATGAACAAGGCATTATTAACAGGGTTGTTGGCGATTATGTTCTCCGGGCCGGTGTCGGCCTTTACCGGCGCTTGCCAGTGGGTGGCTAAAATGGCGGGGCCGGGTTACAGTGTGCAGCCGCTCAAAGTGGCGAGCTTCACCGCGCCGGAAGAACTACCGGAGGGCTTGCATTTGACGTTGCTGGAGCGCAGCGGCGGATGGTTTGTTTATCAAACGCAAGCAAGCTGGTTTACTAAGGAAACCTGCGCACCCGTGCAAAAGATGGTTGCCAACACGGTGTTTGATTTTGTGCCTGTATTATTAAACGAAGCCACCGGGCGCAGTGCGGTGGTTACCTCAAGTTTTATGCTGAAGACGTATCGGCAAGGTGATATTGACAAGATGGCGGAACGTTACGCTTTTAGACTGTTGACGCTGTTGCCGAGCGGTAACGCAGCGATTTTTGATGTCAGTGGCGTAACCTCGTACGACCGGATGCTTGAACAGCTCGATCGCGACAAAGACGTGCAGTTTGCTGTGCCGGTACTGGCCGAGCCGCATTACCGTCCGCGCTAGTTAAGCTGCCGATTATTTTGGTGCAGTTTAACAATTTTGGACAATTCTAGCGCGGGCCGGGGCTTTTAATTTGATGGGTATTAGTGCTGATAATATTCGATAACAGGCTGTTTATAAAGAGTAAAGTTGTTGATTGGTCTGTAGATTGCTGAGCAAAATGAACTATTAAACCCATTTATATAGCGCATACTATCGGCCATGTTTAATCAGCATCCCAGTTCATCAACCTTACACGAATACATTCAATATCTTCCGGAAGTTAAAAAGTATCTGGCGGAGCTGCAGCATCAGGACATGTGGTGGACCACGGTGGCGATGGTCGGCAAGATCAATAACGAGAATATGGACTCGCAGTTGCTGGATTCGATTGTCGATACTCAGAAGGAGTTTCAGAGTCTGCGTGACCGTATGATTGAGGAGCTGGTCGGGCGCTACCTGAACCAGGCGAGCAGCGAGGTCATCCTCAAGGCCCAGGCCGTGATCGATATTCTGATCCGCAACCTGTTTGAACGCACCGCCGATGTGGGGTTTCTGGCAACGGACGATGATCTGGTGGAGTTTATGGCCAAGTCGCAGGTGAGCGATGCCGAGCGTGAGTTTATCTATCGCCGCATCGTCGAATATGTGGCTAAATACAGTGTCTATGATGATGTGTTGCTGGTGGCACCCGATGGTGAGGTCAAGGCCAAACTGGATTTGAATAATCCGGTCACCCACAGCCATGACCCGCTGATTCGCGAAGCCTTGTCCACCGAAGAGGATTATCTTGAGGTCTATCGTCATTCCGATCTGTTCCCCAACAAGTCCACCAGCCTGATTTATGCCAAGAAAATCCAGGCGCAGCTGCATGGCCAGCTGCGCACCGTGGGGGTGCTGTGTCTGAGTTTTGATTTTGAAGACGAGCTGCAGCGCTTGTTCTGCACCCTGAATGCCAACAACGACGGTTATGCGATTATGCTGTTGGACGACAATGGGCGTACTCTGGCGTCCAATGACCTCCAGCATCACAGCATCGGCAAACAGCAGGTGAAGCCGCAAGGCTTTAAGCGCCCGGAGCGTCAGGGGGCGAACATGCATTTTGCGACCCAGACCAATGGCTATCAGGGATTCTATGGTTTGCCGTGGTTCGGGTATGTCACCGTGCCCAACCAGATCGCCTTCAGCGATCGATCGAGCCTGAAGGAGATGCACGTCACTATTCCCAAGGATTCGCCTCTGTATTTGGGAGCCTTGGAGGAGATGAATCTCAAGGTGAGCACCTTGCTGCTGATTGTGATACTGAACGGCAAAATCATCTCCTTGAAACGCGATGTGAAGGCCTTTCTGCCGGTGTTGGACAACTTCCAGACCATCAGTATGGACATTCAGGCGATCTTTGCGCGTTTTATTCACCATATTCACAACGTGCTCGTCAAAACCATTCAGGGCAAAGTGGCGTTCAGCGCGACTTTGGCGGTGGAAGTCATGGACCGCAACCTGTACGAACGCGCCAATGACTGCCGTTGGTGGGCGCTCAACAGCACCTT
>JACXUQ010000305.1 GCA_014763835.1 Thiotrichales bacterium | reverse complement strand
TGAAATGGTCGGCGACCTGTTGTTTTATGTCGCCATGGGGGTGATTCTCGGCGGGCGCATCGGTTACATTCTCTTCTATGACCTGGCCTATTATCTGCAACACCCGTTGGCGGTTTTTCAGGTGTGGCAGGGCGGTATGTCCTTCCACGGCGGCCTGCTGGGGGTGACGCTCGCCATGTGGCTGTATGCGCGCAAGGCCGGGTTCTCGGTTTTTCAGGTGGCCGACTTGGTGGCGCCGAGCGTGCCTATCGGTCTGCTGACCGGACGCATCGGCAACTTTATCAATGGCGAACTGTGGGGTAAAGTCACTGATTCGCCGTTAGGTATGGCGATCTATGATCCGGCATTGCAGCAGGTGGTGCACAAATACCCGACACAGTTATTGGAAGCCTTACTGGAAGGTGTGGTGCTGTTTATTTTGTTGGCGTGGTACGCCCGCAAGCCGCGTCCGGCCGGCAGTGTCGCCGGGTTGTTCCTGCTAGGCTATGGTGTCTTCCGTTTCTTGGTGGAGTTTTACCGTATGCCGGATGTGCAGTTAGGCTATCTGGCCTGGGGTTGGCTGACCATGGGGCAGGTGTTGTCGACGCCGATGATTGCCATCGGTTTAGGACTGATGCTTTGGGCCTACAAACGTTCCGACTCGCCTAAAGGCGCTTAAGTTTATCGACCGGGGATCTTATGAAACAGTATTTAGACCTTCTTCAGCACATTATTGACCACGGCACGGATAAGGGCGATCGCACCGGCACGGGTACGCGTTCGGTATTCGGTTATCAGATGCGTTTCGACCTGCAACAGGGGTTTCCGTTGCTGACCACCAAAAAGCTGCACCTGCGTTCCATTATTCATGAGTTGCTGTGGTTTCTAACCGGCGACACCAATATCCGCTATCTCAAGGAGAACGGCGTGCGCATCTGGGACGAATGGGCCGATGAAAACGGCGATCTTGGGCCCTTGTACGGCAAGCAGTGGGTGGCCTGGCAGACACCGGGTGGGGAAACCATCAATCAGATTGCCGAAGTGATCGAAACCTTAAAGCACAATCCGAACAGCCGACGCATGATCGTTTCGGCGTGGAATCCGGCCGATCTGCCGGATGAAACGGTTAGTCCGCAGCAGAATGTGGCCAACGGCAAAATGGCGTTGGCGGCCTGTCACGCCTTTTTCCAGTTTTATGTCGCCAATGGACGGGTTTCCTGCCAACTTTACCAGCGCAGCGCCGACACTTTCCTTGGAGTGCCATTCAATATTGCCAGCTATGCGCTGCTGTTGCATATGGTGGCGCAGCAAACCGGTTATGAGGTGGGTGAGTTTGTCTGGACGGGAGGCGATGTGCACCTGTACAACAATACGCTGGAGCAGACCAAAATTCAGTTGCAGCGCGAGCCATATCCGTTGCCGAAGCTGGTGATTCACCGCAAGCCGGAGAGTATTTTCGACTACCGCTTCGAGGACTTTGAAATCACCGATTATCAGTCGCATCCGCATATCAAGGCGGAGGTGTCGGTGTGAAAATTGCCATGATTGCCGCCATGACAAAAGATCGCGTGATCGGTCTGGATAACGATATGCCGTGGCATCTGCCGGACGATTTGCGTCATTTTAAAGCCAAGACAGTCGGCAAGCCGGTGATTATGGGGCGCAAAACTTTTGAATCGATCGGCTCGCGTCCGCTGCCCAACCGTCAGAATATTGTGATCAGCCGTAACCCCGTTTTGCAACTGGAGGGCGTGATGGTTTTCGATACGGTCGACAAGGCGCTGGCGGCGGTTCAGTCGGCCGATGAGGTGATTATTATGGGGGGCGGACAGTTGTATGCGCAGATGCTGCCGCGCGCCGACCGTTTATATCTGACCCTGATTGATGCACAAATAGACGGCGATACCTATTTTCCCGACTGGACGCAGCATCAATGGATTAGAAGCGAGTTCGAATTTCATCCAAGTGATGATCATCACGCTTTCAGCTTTGAGTTTATAACGCTGGATAAAGCCTGACTAAAAATATTTGATTATCCTGCCCTTCATTTTCTATAGAATCACTCTTTGTTCAGGTGTTTTGGGATGGATGCAATATTTGTCCCGAACCGCTTAATCCATAAGAGAGCTTTGCACGAGTGGGGCGCGAAATAAAAATGAGGAAAAAATTGGCTGGTTGAGGCGGAAAACGCAGCTAATAGCTCGCTATTAGCAAGTT
>JACXUQ010000303.1 GCA_014763835.1 Thiotrichales bacterium | reverse complement strand
AACAAACAAAGAACTCGACGCCAGTAGGGGTAAGTCGAGAAAAATCAGGCTATTTTTAACCATTTTTATTCGTGTAGCCATCTCGTGCAAAGCTCTCACTATACTAAAAAATTTATTCGGTTGCTTAAACTGCGCACCAGCCACTAATTTAGGGTTTAGTGATTGGCAAAAATCACTATAATGGACAACATTATTTTAAACCACCCACTAACGCTACAGATGAGGTTACGATTATGAAGGTACTGACACGCGCCCTGTTTTTAATGCTGGCCTGGTTATGGATTCTGCCGGCGCAGGCGGACGAGTACAACGACACGGTACAACGCTTCCACAAAGCCGACCAGACTCGCGAATTTTTCGACAACGCTTACGGCTTTGCGCTGTTTCCGACAGTCGGCAAGGGCGGCTTCATGCTGGGTGCCGCCTATGGCGAAGGGCGTGTTTACCGCGGTTTAAAACACGTCGGTAACACCACCTTGAACCAGGTCAGCTTCGGTTGGCAGTTGGGCGGTCAGGCCTATAGCCAGATCATCTTCTTTGAAGACAAGCGTGCGTTCGACGAGTTTACCAGCGGTTCCTTCGAGTTTGGCGCACAGGCCTCTGCGGTGGTGATTACCGCAGGTGCCGCGGCGGAAGTTTCCACCAAAGGCACCAGCGCCACGGCCGGCGTGACTCAGGACCATACCGCCAACAAAGGCAGCTACTACAAAGGTATGGCGACCTTTGTGATCGTTAAAGGCGGCTTGATGTATGAAGCCTCGGTAGCGGGACAACATTTCACCTACACAGCAAAAGGCGAATAAGGCAGATAACCGCCAGCGGAGGGTAGTATGGATTTGACATTTGTAACCGATGCCTTGAGCGTTGTCGCCGGTTGGATGAAGCCCTATCTCAATCAGATCGGCTTGTCGATGGCCGCGACCCTGCTGGTGATTTACGGCGACAACATCACCAAAATGGTGAAAACGCAGATCGGCTCGCTGCAGATGTTTCTGAAAATCACCCTGTTTGTAGTGTTCTGCGCCTTCGGTTTTGCGCTGATTACTTCATTCATCACCCCGCTGCTGGTGGGTCTGCTGCGCGACATCCACGACGCCTGGCTGCCGGTGATTGTGGTGGGCGGGTTTTATCTGTTGGGCCTCGGCGCACAGAAAAAAGGCATGATTTAAAAACCGGACAGCGCCGACACCCGGCCTGTTGAGTTTTTTGAACATTTTTTCAGGAAAAGAGTACGGATAAGCGCATGGATCAATGGAGTAAACTATTCTGGCAAGTGGGCGCTTTTTTAAGCGTCATGCTCGTTTTGGCCGCTGTCCTGGCATTATCGACAGCGGAAAACGGCCGTTTAACCGTTGAGGGACTGGAGGGAATGGCCGGCACCTTTGCGCTGATGTATGAGGTGCTGCGCTGGGTGGTCTATCCGTGGCTGGCGCTGGGCGTATTTTTATTGGTGCGTTTTCTGTCGCGTCGATTTGGCAAAGGCTAAATAAAAAGCCCGCACAATCCAAATTGAACGGGCTATTGAAGAGCAACGGATACGCGTTGATTACTCCGTGCGGCTAGTCACCTGCACCAGATGGTAACCAAACTGGGTTTTAACCGGCCCTTCCACCGAACCGACCTCGGCGGAAAACACCACCTTGTCGAACTCCGGCACCATCATGCCCGGACCGAACTGCCCCAAGTCGCCGCCGCTTCGGCTGGACGGGCAAAGCGAATTGGCTTTGGCCACCTCGGCAAAATCCGCGCCCTGTTCGATCTGCTGTTTCAATGCGTTACACTGCGCTTCCGTTTCCACCAGAATATGGCGGGCTGTCGCTATCGTCATCTGTTTTCCTCTATCTAAATCGTTATTGAACCCAAGGCTTTATAGCAGCAGAATCTCAAAATTCAAGCGCAAGGTTGATAGAACACATATTTGTGACGTAACGCAATGGGTCATTTATAATAGCCGCTATGAAAAATCACACAGCCAATCCAATGCATTACGCCAGCATTCCGATGCAGTCCGTCGGTCCTTTCAAGCTCATCGGCGAGGTGGAAACCGATGACCTGATGGTGCCGATGGCGACTTATGAAACCCCGTTGTGGCCGTCGGTGGCGCGCGGTGCGCGCGTCAGTGCCAAATCCGGTGGCATCCGCGTCACCGTCATCGACGAGCGCATGACCCGCTCCATTCTGTTACAGGCGGCGCATGCCGGCA
>JACXUQ010000302.1 GCA_014763835.1 Thiotrichales bacterium | reverse complement strand
GAAAACGCAGCTAATAGCTGGCTATTAGCAAGTTTTTCAACAAAAATCAGGTGGTTTTTAACCATTTTTATGCGTGCAACTACCTCGTGCAAAGCTCTCATGTTATTTAACTCAGCGTCTGCTGCATGGCCTGCATACTTTGCTGAAGGGAAAAGGCTTGATCCATCGATTGCGATAAAAAGCTGTTCAAGGCCGGATATTTGGCGATCGCGGCATCAATTTGCGGGTCTGCGCCACGGCGGTAGGCGCCGACATTGATCAAATCCTGATTCTGCTGATAGGTGGAATAAAGCTGTTTGAAGCGTCTTGCCTGATTAAGCTGCTCCTTGCCGACAATTTCCACCATCACACGGCTCACCGACGATTCGATATCGATCGCCGGATAGCGCCCGGAATCGGCAATGTCGCGAGACAGCACAATATGCCCGTCAAGCACACCCCGCGCCGAATCCACAACCGGATCGGCCTGGTCATCACCCTCCGCCAGTACGGTATAAATGGCGGTAATCGAACCCGACCCGGCCTGTCCATTTCCAGCGCGCTCGACCAGTTGTGGCAATTTGGAGAAAACCGACGGCGGATAACCTTTGCTTGCCGGCGGTTCACCCACCGCCAAGGCAATTTCACGTTGCGCCTGGGCAAAACGGGTCAGCGAATCCATCAACAGCAGCACATTCATACCCAGGTCGCGGAAATACTCCGCAATCGCCGTGGCCATCATGGCGCCGTGCAAACGCATCAACGGAGGATCATCCGCCGGTGTCGCCACCACCACTGAACGGCGCAACCCCTCATCCCCCAGGTTGTTGCGCACAAAGTCATTCACTTCACGCCCGCGCTCGCCGATCAAGCCGACGACCACGATATCGGCATTGGTAAAACGCGTCATCATGCCTAACAGCACGCTCTTACCCACACCGGTACCCGCCATCAAACCAACACGCTGACCGCGCCCCAAGGTTAGCAGACCATTAATGGCTTTAACGCCCACATCTAAAGGCTCGGTAATCGGCGCACGGCTTAAGGGGTTGATTCGTCTGCCGGAGAGCAGCACTTCGTCGTCGATTTCAATCGGCCCCTTGCCGTCCAGCGGCTTGCCCGAACCATCGACAATACGGCCCAGCATGGCTCTTCCCACACCGACCTTAACGCCACCCGGAACCGGCACCACCTTGGCGTTGGGCGCCAACCCCTGCGTATCGCCAATCGGCATCAAAAAAAGACGGTCGTCGTGAAACCCGACCACTTCGGCTTCAATCGGGGTTCCCTGAGGGGAAATGATCTGACAGCGCGAACCGATGGGGGCATGGGTGCCCACCACCTCGAGCGTCATACCCACCATCCTGACAAGACGGCCGGCAACCACCACCGCCGGCGGCAGCTGAATCTGCTCGGAAAGTTGCACGATTTTGTGCGCAAGCGATTGGTTGAGGCGTTGAGAAAAGTCCATAGGTGATGCTTATTATTCAAAAAAACCAGATTACAGCCCGCACGAAAAATAAGTCGGCTCAGGACAGGGAGCTATTCGTCGGCGTCAACGGTAGAAGATTGTTCCGCCAAAGCTTGCGCTTGCAGCTTGACGGACATGGTTTCGAAACGATTTTTCCAGTTATGCTCGACCGTGGAAAAGCCTTGCTTGACGCGACAACTCCCCAAAGCCACATCATGATCGCCGTTCACCTGCCAGTTTTTACAAAACTCCGGATGATGCGTTTCGATCAACAACACATCCTGAGGATTGAGATAAATCTCAATAGGGCTCAAGTCGTCCTGCAGCACTTTTACCGAATCCTGAACGATTTTTAGAATCCAGTCGCTGTTCTGCTGCAGCTCTTGCTCAATCACCTCTTCGGCAATCTGCAGCGTCAATTTCACCAGGCTTTCAAATACGTTGGCCTCGAGGCGCTCATAAGGCGTACTAAAGGATTTCAGTATGGCCTGCAAACGTTCAATTTCAGGCAGCAACGCCTCTTTGGCCTCGGCCAGGGCGATTTCTTTACCTTCTTGCTCCCCAAGCGCTTTGCCCTCGGCATAACCGGCGTCAAACCCGGCGCGCTTGGCCTCTTCAAACGCCTCTTTTTTCAGCAGCTCCGTCTGGCGCGTGATTTCGGGTTGCATCTGTTCTTTTATTTTGGCGTAAACCTGCGCTTCAACCGCTTTGTCTTGCTGCTTATCCTCATCGGCCAGATTGCTCAGCTTCCACGTGCGAATACTCGGTTGTT
>JACXUQ010000301.1 GCA_014763835.1 Thiotrichales bacterium | reverse complement strand
GAGAAAATGTCGCCTGCGACGGTGATGGAATATCTGAACAAAGTGGGCGGTGAGAACGGTATCGGTCGTGACGACATCGTTGAAAACCGTTTTGTAGGTATGAAGTCGCGTGGTTGTTATGAAACGCCAGCCGGTACGATTATGTTGAAAGCGCACCGTGCAATGGAGTCTTTGACATTGGACCGTAACGCGGCGCATTTGAAAGACGAGTTGATGCCGAAATACGCCGAGATGATCTATAACGGTTTCTGGTTCACGCCGGAGCGTGAAATGCTGCAGGCGTTGATCGACAAGTCGCAGGAAAACGTCAGCGGTAACGTGCGCGTTAAATTGTACAAAGGCAACGTGGTCATCGTCGGCCGTTCATCGGAAAACAGCTTGTTCGACGAAATGATCGCGACCTTCGAAGAAGACGGCGGCGCTTACAACCACAAAGATGCAGAAGGCTTTATCAAGTTGAATGCGCTGCGTCTGCGTACGGCGGCAAAAAAGCGTCTGCAGAAATAATACGCGTTAGATGAACCGTCTTAGCTTTAAACAGCTACTGCAAAGCCCAGCTCTGATGCTGGGCTTTGGTTTTGGTTCCGGGCTTGCAAAGAAGGGGCCCGGAACGGCAGGCACGTTATTGGGCCTGTTGCTGTTTTTGCCACTTTTGCAATGGAGCGAACCGGCGGCCTGGACGGTATTTATTCTCGGGACTTTGGGCGGCATTTGGATTTGTGATCGCGCATCCGCGATTTTGGGCGTGCATGATCATGGCGGAATTGTCTGGGATGAATTTGCCGGCATCTGGCTGGTGCTGCTGTGTTTGCCGCAGCAGACCTGGCATTACTGGCTCATGGCGTTTGTGCTGTTCCGTCTGTTTGATATTCTCAAACCCTGGCCGATCCGTTGGGTGGATGCCCGAGTCGGCGGCGGCTTCGGCATTATGGTCGACGACCTGCTGGCGGCCGTGGCTTCGATAGGATTTATTTGGGCAATCACAACCACTTTCGATTTGTCGTTTTAAAAGTCTTAGGTTATATTACGCATCACAAAAAAACAGTTTGGGAGTGGAGATAAAAGATGTTTATTCCATGCGAAGACGCGAAGCGTCTGATTAAAGAGAAAAGTGCACAGTTGGTGGACGTTCGTACCCCTGAAGAATTTGCCATGAGCAAGTTGCCAGGTGCAATCAATATTCCATTGCAAGACATTGATCGCGTGGGTGAAAGTATTCTGGATAAAGACCTGCCGGTCATCGTGTTTTGCCGTTCAGGCCAGCGCTCGCATATGGCGATGCAGATTCTGATGTCGCAGGATTTTGATCAGGTGTATAACCTGGGTTCATTTATGGCCTGGCATCAGTGCCCGGACATTTAATGTGCAAAGCGTTTTGTTGCTGAAAAAGAGCGCCTAGGGCGCTTTTTTTTTAAGTACGAGTTTTCCGGATAAGGAGCGAAATCGATGAAATTAGCCCTGCATTGGCAAATCTTAATAGCGCTGCTGTTGGCGGCGGTAATGGGAAGCTGGAGCGGTACCGAGGGCACTGTTTTCGGTATTCACTGGCTGGCCATTTATACCTTTATCGGTACGCTGTTCCTGAATGCACTGAAAATGGTGGTGGTGCCGTTGGTAATGGCGGCGATTATCACCGGTATCGGCAATATCGGTAGCCAGGGCGGTTTCGGGCGTTTGGGGCTGAAAACCTTGAGTTATTACATTGCCACCAGTTTTATTGCGATTATGGTCGGGTTGCTGCTGGTGAACTGGATTCAGCCCGGCGTTTCCGAGCAGGGGCCACCGGTGATCGAAAGCAATGCGGCGGTGGCGCAAGCCGTTGCCGGCAAAGGCGTGGGTGATGTGGTGGAGGTTTTCCTGCGCATGATTCCGGCCAATGTGGTGGCCGCTGCGGCCAACGGGCAAATTCTCGGTTTGATTTTCTTCAGCCTGCTGTTTGGCTATTTCATGGCGCAAATCACCGGGCCGGGGCGCGATGCCCTGATGAATTTCTGGCAGGGGGTGTTTGATGTGATGATGCTCATCACCGCGTGGATCATGAAATTTGCGCCGCTCGGGGTGTTCGGGTTGGTGGCAGCCTCGGTAGCCAAAACCGGGTTTGACCAGTTCGGCAATCTGGCGCTGTTCTTTATGACGGTGGTGCTGGCCTTGGCCTTCCATTTTATTGTGGTGATGGCGCTGATTCTGCGGTTTGTGGGTGGCGTGAAAAATCCCTGGCGCCATTATCAGGC
>JACXUQ010000300.1 GCA_014763835.1 Thiotrichales bacterium | reverse complement strand
AAAACGCAGCTAATAGCTCGCTATTAGCAAGTTTTTCAACAAAAGTCAGGCGATTTTTAACCATTTTTATTCGTGTAGCCATCTCGTGCAAAGCTCTCACTGTGTTGACGCCTGATTACGAAAACCCCATAAAGGGGTTTTTTTATAGCTTTTTTCTGAGTGATTACTGTTTATTACTTACTGGGCGTTTATTAGGCCATAAAAATATTTGTTTTTCAAAATTTAATAAAATTTATGACAATGGTCGCCGGACAGACACAGAGCGTAATAGCGCCGGCGTAAATCAGAGCGTTTTTTGCCAACACTATGCAGAAAGAAGGATACAAACATGAAACAGCTACACAAACTTTGGGCTTCGGCCCTTTTGGGACTGGTCTTAAGCGGTACCTCGGCGGCCGCCTGGGCGTCGAATCACATGCCGTTTATTTTGGGCAGCGTGGAGTCCGCCGATCTGCAAAGTGTCGTGACCAAAACGCAAGCTGCGCTGCAGAGCAATGGTTTTGAGGTGGTGGGGAGCTATGCACCCAATGCCGACACCCAAGTGCTTGTCGTCACCAATAATGCCTTGAAAGCCTTGGCGGCGGCGTCCGAAAAAGGCGGTTTCGGTGCGATGGAGCGCGTTTCCATTGTGAACCGTAATGGGCAGGTTCAGGTCAGCTATACCAATCCGGTGTATATGTGGAACGCCTATCGCATGAAGGGCGACATTATGCCGGTGCAAAAAGCCATGCAGAGCGCGTTGGGCGCGACCAAGGAGTTTGGCGCAGAAAAAGGTCTGAGTGCCGAGGAATTGCGCGAGTACCACTACAAAATGATGATGCCGTATTTTGATGACGAGGATGAATTGGCGGAATACGGCTCTTATGAAGAGGCAGTGAAAAAGGTCGAGGCAGGACTGGCATCGGGCAGGGCCGGCCGGTGATGAAGTGATTGCGCTGAACGGCAAATTCCGCATTGCGTTGAACTGGCCAAGCCTATCGATGATGGGGGATGGCAGTTTTATGAGTATCTCCAATGCGCCGGACGACATTGTCAAGGCATTGAAAGCGGTCGCCAAAAACGAGGCGGTCGAAAAAGAGAGCGGCTTGTATTAAGGCAGTTTTCCGTTTTTTGTGAATTTCACCTCCTGTTTAGCGCGGTTTTCCGCGCTTTTTTGCTTTTGAGCACTTGAAAAATATCCGTATTATCCCCAGTTGTATAAGACCTTTTTAAGCCGTATTACCCGGCCTGTTGAGAATTTTTTCCCCAACTCTTTGTAAAATCATTGGAGACGATTGATGAGTGTAGTAGAAACCCATGCGTTTCAGACGGAAGTCAACCAACTGTTAAAACTGATGATTCACGCCTTGTATTCCAACAAGGAAATCTTTTTGCGCGAATTGATCTCCAACGCCTCCGACGCGTTGGACAAGCTGCGTTTTCAGGCGGTATCCGACGACAGCCTGCATGAAGGCGAGGACGAATTGGCGATCAGCGTCTGGTTTGACAAAAACGCACGTACCGTGACCATTCGCGACAACGGTATCGGCATGACACGCGATGAGGTGATTGCCAATATCGGTACGATCGCCAACTCCGGCACCAAGAAGTTTCTGGAAAGTCTGACAGGCGATCAGGCCAAAGACTCGAATCTGATCGGTCAGTTCGGCGTCGGATTCTACTCGTCGTTTATTGTGGCCGACGAAGTCGAGCTGACTACCCGCAAAGCCGGTACGCCGGCCGCCGAGGGCACGCGCTGGGTTTCCAAAGGCGAAGGCGAATATACGCTGGAAAGCGTGGAAAAGCCGACCAAAGGCACGGAGATTGTGCTTCATCTCAAAGATGATATGGACGAGTTCTTGGACAATTACCGTCTCAAAAACATCATTACTACCTATTCGGATCACATCAATTTCCCGATCAAAATGTTCAAAACCGAGTGGGACAACGACGCCAAAGAGCAGAAAACCACCGATGAACTTGAGCAGGTCAACAAAGCCACAGCGATCTGGACGCAGTCCAAGTCGGACCTGACGGATGAGGACTACACCAATTTCTACCAGACGCTATCACATGACTTTACCGAGCCGCTGGCGCATATCCACAACAAGGTGGAGGGCACGCTGGAATACACGTCACTGTTGTATATTCCTAAAAAGGCGCCGTTTGACCTCTACGACCGCGAGCGTCGTTACGGTTTGAAACTGTATGTGAAGCGCGTTTTCATTATGGATGACGCCGAACATCTGATGCCGGCCTATCTGCGTTTTGTGCGCGGGGTCATCGACTCGGCCGATCTGCCGCTGAACGTGTCGCGCGAAATTCTGCAAAGCAATAAGGTCGTCGACAAAATTCGCTCCGCTTCGGTAAAACGTGTTTTGGATCACCTGGCGAAACTTGCCAAGGATGAGGATCAAAGCGCGTATAACACCTTCTGGGAGCAATTTGGTCAGGTGATGAAGGAGGGGGTCATTGAAGACTACGCCAACAAGGAGAAGATTGCCGGCCTGTTGCGTTTTGCCACCACCCACGACGATGCTGCCGAACAGCGTATCTCTCTGCAACAATATATCGATCGCATGCCGGCGGATCAGGACAAGATTTACTATATCGTGGCCGATACTCATGCGGCGGCCAAAGGCAGCCCGCATCTGGAGATTTTCCGCAAGAAAGGCATCGAGGTATTGCTGTTGTCCGACCGCATCGACGAGTGGCTGGTGTCGCATCTGTTTGAGTTTGAAGGCAAGTCGTTGCAGTCCGTCACCTCGGCTGATTTGAAGCTCGACGAAGAAGCCGAAAAAACGCTCTCCGACGACGAGAAAAAGGCGCGTGAAGCCCTGACCGAGAAAGTCAAAAAAGTATTGGAAGAGCAGGTGTCTGACGTTAAAATCACCCACCGTCTGACCGATTCACCGGCCTGTGTGGTCAGTGCAGCGGGCGATATGTCGGCGCACATGGCGCGTCTGATGGAACAGATGGGGCAGAGCGTGCCCAAGCAGAAACCGGTGTTGGAGCTTAATCCTGAGCATGCGCTGGTTAAGAAGCTGGATTCTGTTGAGGATGAAGCCAAACTCAAAGAGTGGTCGTTGTTCCTGTTGGAGCAGGCGCAATTGGCTGAGGGCGATCAGCTCGAAGAGCCGGCGGCGTTCATCAAACGCATGAATGCGCTGTTGAGCGAAATGCTTTAATTCCC